>DATCMY010000132.1:0-1843 GCA_036565505.1 Hanamia sp. | reverse complement strand
CACAGGTATCAAATAAAATTGAGCTTATAAATAAGCTTGAATAATGGTAACTCCATATTGTTTCAATTCCGCTGTGACCAATCTTAAAATCCTGCATTGTAGCACTTTTGAGCATAAATACTCATTTCTACGTATAAAAATAGTATCCTTTGCTTATACCTTTTCTGGATACAGGCTTAAACTTTGTTTGGTATAGGTAACGAAATGGAAGTCTATGAAAATGAATAGCATCGCCACAAAACAACTGCCTCTGCTTTTTAGCCAGTGGAGGGTAAATAGGGATAAAGGGTTAAAAACCAGTTCGCCTTCTATGATCCTGGACAAATGGAATACAATAATTAATGGCAGGCTGAACCCTCTAAATATCAATGATGATTTATTGGCCGCCGAAGCTGTACAATTGGTGATAAATGAATCTGAGGAAGATCAGCAAACAATTAGGTCAATGCTGATAGAAGATTTGATTGAGAAACCCAATGTAATGGATAAGGAACAATACGTAAAAGTAAACCAAACATTACTTATCCGAATCTTAGATAAACTTTTTGCATACAGTCAAACGAGGCCATTAAATGAAAATATATTGCTGCTGTATAATACCATCGGTCAACATCTGCAAAGCACTCTTGATTTTATAGAAGATTTTTTTAGTAACTACTTCGACCGTAACGAAAAAGTACCTGAACCTTATATCAGCATCGCCAAAGAAAATATAAAGAAACAAGTAAAGCAACTGAAACATATTGTTTCAAAGCAGGAAAGTACTGATACCTTTTTAACCAATCTTGTATTGGACAGCATTCAACACTTATTGGGAGCCGAATCAATAGTAATTACCTACAGCCGGTTATCATACCATAAAATGTTATTAAATGAATTACTTTCTCAAAAGGTGAGGCGATCATCCCAATGCATTAAGGAAGCCTTGTATTACATAAATTATAATGAGGATAATCTTATTACTTATGAATATGAATGGCTGAAAGAGTTAACTAAAGAACTGCCCTCAAATCAGGAAAAGATAGCTGCTTTGCGATTTGAGCAAAAAAAAATAAATCAACTTCCTTTAAAACCAAACTGCTGTTATAATCCTAACATGCCTTCGTTAAAGGATCAAATAAATGGCTGGATAGATGAGGAAGTAAAATTTCTGGAGAATATACAGTTACCTGAAAAAGTTGCGGACAAACTAAATGAAAATGAAGATAAAATTCATACGTCATTATCTGTTGCCAAGCTGGCCGTTCTATTACGTTTATTGGTAGTTGATAAAATAATTATTAACCGGACTGTGGCACCTATGCTTAGGGTTGCAGCTAAAATATTTACCACCCTGCAAACTGATGATATTTCATTTGGCAGCCTTGAAACAAAATATCATGCGCCGGATAAGGCTACTATTAATGCGGTGAAAGACATGTTGTTTAAATGGATTAATATTTTAAATAGGTTGTAATTTACCGGTCTTCACTTGATAAAGCAATCCATTTTTTTGCAGAAACTCCCTCAGCTCCTGGCAAATATGATAAGTAAAATCATGGTGCATCAACAGCACATCAGTAGGCCAATTAATAATATCCTGTAAATTCCTAAAATCATGCTGAAGTGCCATTTTTTTAAATCCTTCTGAAAGATTAAGTTCATTTATCGGCTGTTGCAATAGTTGCATTTGGCGGAAGGTGGTCAATTTACGTGTGTTTTCCAATTAGCCAGGGCTTTAGAAGTTAATCCATCAGAATTGCTTCAAACCGAATTCGATTAATTTTTCATTACTACTCCTTTCATTTTCAACTTACTTAGTGGGGTTGTCCTACCTCGTTTACCCTTTCATCGTTGGCATTTG
>DATCMY010000131.1:0-1873 GCA_036565505.1 Hanamia sp. | reverse complement strand
GGGTAATACATACCTCTTCTTTGATCATTTGGATCAAATTTATTGTAGAAATCTGAAAGCGTTGCAAATCCATTCCAACCACCCGGATTCATGTTATAGTGGCTCACCTGGAACGTTACTCCCTGCACATTTCCACCCCTATCGCCATTTTGGTTGTAAAGGGTAAAAATATTTTCTTTTGATTTTAGATTATTATCAGGGGCGAAGTTGTCATAAAAAATATCATTCAATGAATATTTCTGACTTTGAATTATCTGGTCAGCAAGGGTAATGACCTGGTTCAATTCTGTTTTTGCCGAATCCGAATTAAAATCGGGGGAACTTCTGTTGCGATAAACCGGTTCATTAAGATAAACTTTCATTAATAGTGCCCGGGCAGCATTTTTGTTAGCGACATATGCTGGTCCTGCATCAGGAAGGTCATTCATTATGGCGTTTAATTCACTAATAACAAAATTTGCCGCCTCTGTACCTTTCAAAGTATTGGGTAAAATTTTATAATTGTTCAGATCCGCCCTGTAAGGAACCTGGTCGTATCCATCTAAAACGAAGAAGATCGTTAAAGCCCTGATAAACCTTGCTTCCGCAGCTTGTTGTGCAGAGGGATTGAACTGCAATACGTTTGAAGCGGCAAATTGTGCGCTCAATAAATCATTGTATGCGCCAACTATATGTGTATTATCCCCATTCCATGTATGAGAAAATAAGGATCTCCAGGCGCCATTATCGTCCCAATCAGGTCCACGTGTGGGTGCTATTAATTCATCAGATGTCTGCTCCTGAACATGCCAGCTGTCACCCGTTTGAAATGTATTAAGAGAGTTATAAGCACTCTTTAATAATTCTGCTGCCGAAATATTTGAAGTATTGTTTGTTTCAAGCTCACTTTTGAATCTTTCGTTTAATTTGGTGCAGGAGAAGATCCCAAAAACAAGAAGTGAGGCAAACCATATTTTTATTGGTTTCATAAAAAAAAATTTATGCTATAGTGAAAAATTTAATCCTAAAAGAAAAGTTCTTGCAGAAGGGTAAGGAATATATTCCACACCTAAAGAAGGTATTCCTCCAAACCCGGCATCTGTATTCACCTCAGGATCAAAACCTGTGTATTTTGTTATTACAAACAAATTTTGACCTGTAAGAGAAATATTCAGATTTTTAATGCTATTTCCGATATTACCTATGAAATAACTGATCGAAGCATTAGCCATTTTTATGTAATTTCCTTTTTCGAGATTACGTGTAGACGGTGCCGGCGCATTAGAAATATCTTCTTTAATAGCTCCACCTATTAATCCTTTTGCAATGTTCCTGGTGGTTCCTAAATTACCAATCCCCAATACGGAAGCTGCTGTATTATTAAACAAATAGTGGCCAAAACTTCCATTCATGTTTATAGTGGCTGTTAATTTTTTGTATGTAAAGTCTGAGGATAAACCTAACAGTGTTTTCGGATTTGGACTTCCCGAATAATAAAGCGTATTTCCGTTATCTGCATAAATACTTTGTCCAGTTGCTTTGTCAATCCCTTCAAATCTTCTAAGATACCATACATTCAAAGGTTGACCGCTTACAACCCGCTGGCCTCTGACATCAGAAAATCCCTGACCTCTAAGCTCTCCTGTTTCATAATATCCCGCTAAACCAGATACTGTATTTTGAATAAAGGAGGCATTGCCACCGATATTCCAATTGATATCCTGCTTTCTGATGATATTAGCAGATAACATTATTTCAAAACCCTTATTTAAAATATATCCGGGTAAGTTAATCCAGATTTTTCCTCCGGGAGCAGGTTGAATGATATTCTGTTCAAACAATACGTCAGTCGTTTTTTTGTAGAAATAATCTACAGAGCCACTCAGTCTATCAC
>DATCMY010000130.1:0-3500 GCA_036565505.1 Hanamia sp. | reverse complement strand
GGCAGTTAGGGTGTACTGACAATAATTATAGGCATTAATTTCGTAACTTTCAGCGTAACTTGATCAAAAAACCAATACTTACTTTAATTCAAGATTATGAAGAAGTTAGCTAAATACGAAGAGAAATTACTCGCTTGCGTTCCTGAAAAATGGGCGCAGTTCTACCGTAGCGCCCCTAAAGAGTTCGATCATAAGTATATTGAAATGGCCGGTTATACCCGGAAAAAATTCCTGGAGCTCGCAGAGGCTACCAAATTATTTGACCATGTGTTCTATGAGCAAGATCCAAAGGATGTTGTTTACAAAGAATTTCAATATGTACCCCCAGGTTGCGAAAGTTGGATACTGAATGAAAAGGAAATGGTGCTTTACAATGCCATGCCTAAACGTTTTTCGTATGAGGAATTCCGGGCCAAAAGATTGGTTATGAATCTGCCGATCTCGTCACAGGATAAAATGGCGAACGGTAACCTTTTTAAACATATTCCCCTGGAACGTAGTAGCTATTACGATATGGAAAAGGGGCTGATAACCCCAACGTTGATATAGACTGGTGATAACAAACCGAATTTAGCATTAACCACGATTTGATGCGCCTGGTAAAGGCTTGTATCCGCCTATATATAATATTGATTTTTAGTTAATTATAAATTACTAATTATTGAGGTAGCCGTATTGGGTATCAAACCCCAACCTTTATTCAGCATAATTACATGACTATCAGCACATTGTGGATATATTGCAGGGGATTTGTCCAGTTCGAAATGATGTAAGTTGTTTATGCTACCTTATTAAGAAGTCCAAAAACACGTTTTTATAAATAAAAGCAAATTCAAAATAATTGCAGGTCATATTTGCATGAATTTTCAATAACAATTCTTTCATTTTACTTTTATAGGCTATCATTGTTATGAAATAAATTGTCATGGCTAAATTAGATGAACTTAAAAAGCACTTAACACGTGGTAAGGTCTATCGGCGGTCTGACTTAGCTAAGTGGTCTAAGTCGGTAGATCGCCATTTGGAAGCACTTGTGGAAGAGGATATATTACAAAAACTATCACAGGGGCTTTATTACTACCCGGAGGATTCTGCATTCGGTAAGACGCCACCTGAAGAGGAAACTTTAATAAAGAGTTTTTTAAAAGATGACCGTTTCCTACTGACATCAATAAATGCTTACAATAGCCTGGGGGTGGGCACTACGCAACTCTATAATCAAAGAACGGTCTATAATCATAAAAGACATGGTGAATTTAAATTAGGCAATAAAAATTTCTCGTTCCGTGTAAAGCCACATTTTCCAAAAAAAGTAACGCCTGAATTTTTATTAGTTGATCTGGTGAATAATTTAGACATGCTGGCCGAAGACCAGAAGAAGCTTTTAAAGAATATATCCTGGAAAGTCCGCACTATGGATTCGAAAAAATTGGAACGTTCTGTACAGGAATATGGTAATGCCAAAGCAAAAAGGATCTTTGCACTGCTAATGTCTGCTTAACTCTATAGCGATGCCAATAGATTACCTGCATAATCATAAAGACTTCCCAGCCTTAATTTAAAAATAGGCTGTCAGTTCACTAATACATTGTTAAAATCAGGACAAAAAATGTATCCGATTTGTATGTTAAGAAGTTGAAAACTGCTGACCTTAATTACATATATCCAACAATTATAAGGTAAAAAATCAGTATATTTGATTCAGATAAAAGATAGAGACAAAAGATAGAGACATGGGTACTATTGAAGAACTAAAAGCGATCAGCGGTACGGTTGTAAGGCGTTTAAGAAGGCAAAAACTCGATAACGGCAAACCCTTTTTGATATGGTCAAACAAACTGCCTAAAGATCAGAGTTATTTAGAATATCCCGATCATTCCATTAAGATCGTTACTGTTGCGCCAAATTTAAAGTCATTTACTATTGTTGAAGAATTGACTACCGGCCAGGCACAGGTTATCCGCCACGAATTAAATCTGTTTTAATATGCCCAGCCTGTACATCATTACAGGTTCAAACGGAGCCGGGAAATCTACAGTAGGTCCAGGTTATCTCCCAGAAGAAATTCTACAGCATTATACGATTTTCGATGGCGATCTGCTGTACACAAAAAAGTTAAATGAGTTATTTCCTGCAATAACCAGATCAGCAAAATATGCAAGAAAGGACGCATTGGAATATGTTGTAGAGCTATTTGAGGAGCAGACCAGCCAAGCATTAACAAACAATGATAGCTATGTCTACGAAGGTCACTTTACCAACGATGCTACCTGGGGAAAACCAAAAGCTTTCAAAGACGCGGGCTACCGGTTGCATCTGATCTTTTTCGGTTTAGAAAATCCGGAATTATCACAATTCCGTGTTACGGAAAGAGTCACAGAAGGGGGACATTATGTTGATCCGCAAACCCTGAATAATAATTTTTACGGCAACCTTCAAAAACTAAATATTTACCACCCGCTAATTGATGACCTGACCATTGTGGATACGTCGGAAATTAACCACCGGATCTTATTTAAAACCGTCTTGCAGCAGGTCGAGTTTCATGTTGAACGGGAAGAATTGCCGACGTGGTTTACTGATCATCTGCCGGCCATCGTGAATTATTTTCCATAGCCGGTTAGTTAAAAGGATAAACAAGAATCTGTCAATTGCTTGATTTTCTTGTCTTTGCACGAAATAATTAATAGGCCATATTCGACTTGTATAAGTAGCCCTTGGTTGGGCTCGAACCAGTGACCCACTATGATTTTGTTTGGAAAATTGCTGTTTTTTGCCTATTTTTGAGTGTCAGAAAGGTGAAACCCCAAAGCGGCTCCCGGGCCTGTAGTGTTCACCGTAAGGCGCTGAAAATCAGTTGATAATAAAGATAGGTATATAGCCCAGGTGGGCGCACAACTTACCCTTTGGACGGGTCTGAAAACCCCTTAAATAGCTTATTTAAGGGGTTTTTTCATTTATTTCCCCCTCAGCAACCCTTAAGAAAGCCAAACTTCTGTGCACTTAACTGAGCACCAGTTTTAAGTTTTTAACTTAGTGCTCAGTTTTGATTTTATGTGCTAATTAACAGCTGATTACAAAGAATAAACTCTTTGAAACGCTGAATGATTGCAAGTTTATCGCTATCGCGTTACAGCGTGGCCGTAATCAAAAAAGAATCAAATTAAAATTATATTTATGAAAACTGCACAATCGTTTCGAATTCACTTTGTCTTAAGGGGCTATTTAGCCAAAAACGGAAAGGCGCCGCTTGATGTCAGCGTAACAGTAAATAAGGAAAAATGCCTTATAGGTTTAAAGCAAAGTATTGACCTCAATAACTGGGATACTGAAAAAGGGATACCTAAAGGAAACCGTGAACAGGTAAAATTGCTGAATAACTATCTGGATGAAGTTAAACTGGCCCTTGGCAATTGTTATAAGGAATTAATGCTCAAAGGACGGTTACCGTCTGCCACCGCCGTCAAAAATCTTTACCTTGGAGAAGCTGATGAAGGTTT
>DATCMY010000129.1:0-5790 GCA_036565505.1 Hanamia sp. | reverse complement strand
GGAATTATTACCAGGGACCATCATGGTATCGTACGCAATTAGAGATTCAAAATCCTTATAAGAACGGAAGAACATTACTGCATTTTGAAGGTGCCGGGCAGAAATCTAACGTTTATGTGTACACTACAGAAGTTGGTTCTCATGTGGGAGGTTATGACGAGTGGACAGTTGATATAACTGAAGCCGTGGACTTATTTAAAAAGACGAAAGCCTTTCAAAAACAATTCAAGGGGAAAATCCCAATTTCAATCCGTACTGATAATTCCCGTGACCTTGAAATGATACCCTCCAATCTTTCTGATTTTAATTTGTATGGAGGTATTTACCGATATCTTAATCTGGTATATGTTCCTGCTCTTTCTATTGATAAATTATTTGCCCATACAGAAGTGGATAGTTTGGGAAGAGTTGGTATGCTTAATATTAAAGCAAGATTCTATAATCCTTCAAATTCAAGTAGTGCAACCGTTTCAGTTAAGCTTATTGACCCTTCAGGAAAAATAATTCTGCAAAGGGAAAAAGAAATTGATAATTTAAAAGGAGATGTTGATATTACTGATTTTGTAGTAAAAAAACCTCAATTATGGTCTACAGAAAAACCAGCACTATATACAGCTGAAACAACAGTGACAACCACAGATGGTGTCTTTACACAATCAAAAAAAGTTGGCTTTCGTCATTTTGAATTTGTTACTCATGGACCTTTTTTGCTTAATGGAAAACGTCTCTTAATTCGGGGTACACAACGGCATGAAGACCATGCAGGCGTGGGCGCTGCAATGACTGAGGAGATGATACGAAAGGAGATGATAATGATTAAAGAAATGGGAGCCAACTTTATTCGTTTAGCTCATTACCAGCAATCGCGCATTGTTTTAAATCTCTGTGATAGCCTTGGCATTTTAGTTTGGGAAGAAATTCCTTGGTGCAGGGGAGGGTTGGGGGGCAATGTTTATAAACAACAGGCTCGTCGCATGCTAAGAAACATGATAGAGCAACACTATAATCATGCTTCTGTTATAATCTGGGGATTAGGAAATGAAAATGATTTGCCTGGAGATTTTTCTGAATTTGATAAAGAAAAGATTAGAGCATTTATGAAGGAGTTGAACAATCTTGCTCACACAATAGATCCTTCGCGGAAGACAGCTATAAGAAGATGTGATTTTTGTAAAGATATTGTTGATGTGTATTCCCCTTCTATTTGGGCAGGATGGTATCGAGGCATTTATACAGAGTACAAACAAGTTACAGAAGAAGAGTTTAAAAAAGTAGATCATTTCCTTCACATGGAGTGGGGCGGAGATAGTCACGCAGGCCGCAATTCTGAAAATCCTGATAAAGCATTGCAACAAATAAAAGCAAATGGTTCTGCAGATGAACGTGCAGGAGATGCTTCATTATTTGGCGGTGCAGCAAGGGTTTCAAAAGATGGCGACTGGAGTGAATCTTACATCTGTAATCTTTTTGACTGGCATTTAAAAGAGCAGGAAACAATGCCGTGGCTAACAGGTTCAGCTCAATGGATTTTTAAAGATTTTTCTACCCCTGTGAGACCAGGTAATCCTATTCCATACGTGAATCAAAAAGGACTGGTAGAAAGGGATGGAACAAAGAAAGAAGGCTATTATGTTTTTCAGTCATATTGGGCTACAAAACCAATGGTACATATTTATGGCCATTCATGGCCGGTGCGCTGGGGAGATGAAGGGGAAGAAAAAATGATAAAAGTTTATTCTAATTGTAATGAAGCAGAATTATTTGTAAATGGTAAAAGCTATGGTTTTAAAAAGCGTAATAGCCAGAATTTTCCCGCTGCTGGTTTACGATGGAATGTAAAATTTAATAAAGGAGAGAACCATGTAAATGTTATTGCAAAAAATGGGAAAGAGGTAGTAAAGGATGAAATCAATTTTCAATACCAAACTGAAAAATGGGGTAAGCCAGCAAAAGCTACAATTGAAAAGATAAAAGAAGAAAATGATACAGCCACCATAGTAGTAAAATTATTTGATGATAAAAATATTCAATGCCTTGACGCTGCAAACTGGATACGTTTTGGATTAGCTGGAGATGGAGAATTAATAGATGACTTAGGAACGTCATCAGGATCAAGAGATGTTCAAATGTATAATGGAAGAGCAATTATTCGTGTGAAGATGAAAAATGGCAAAAGTGTTGTCAGCACAAAAATCGATGGAGTGAAAACTGTATTTATAAACCTTTAATTGATGTGTAAAAAAACTTTTCTAATTATTTTTTTTTCAGCTTACTGTTTAAGTGCAATTTGCCAGGATATTGATACCGATTTAAAACTTTGGTATAACGAACCCGCTGCTGCATGGGAGGAAGCGCTACCGCTTGGCAATGCAAAAACAGGAGCTATGGTTTTTGGTGGTATCACTACCGAACATTTTCAATTGAATGATAATACACTATGGTCAGGTTCTCCAATGCCGGGCAATAATCCTAACGGACCTACCATTTTGCCCCAGGTTCGGAAACAAATTTTTGAAGGGGATTTTGATAGTGCCACAACGCTTTGGAAAAAAATGCAGGGGCCTTATTCGGCATGCTATCTCCCATTGGCAGATCTATGGCTGAAAAATAATTTGAAAGATTCGGTTACTTCTTTTTATTATCGTGATTTAGATTTAAATAAAGCTATTTCAACCGTGAAATATATAATTGATGGGGTAAAATATCAGCGTGAAACTTTTATTAGTCATCCTGATAAAATAATGGTAATAAGAATCACTTCGGATAAAAAGGCATCAATCAATTTCGCTACATCAATCACCAGTAAATTAATATATAAAACTATTGCTTACTCCACCTTTAATGGTGAAGGCCGGGAGGGTGACTTGGTTTTGAAAGGTAAAGCGCCAAAATATGTAGCCCACAGGGATTATGAACCAAAGCAAATAGTATATGATGATTGGAATGGCGAAGGAATGAATTTTGAAGTACATGTAAGACTAATTGCTAAAAATGGAACTGTGCAAAAAAAAGGGAATGAAATTCAAGTAACAAATGCAGATGCAGCAACCATCTATCTTTCAGAAGCCACAAGCTTTAACGGTTTTGATAAATCCCCCGGATTGCAGGGTAAAGAACCCTCTATTGATGCAAAAGAAAATCTTGAAAAAGCATATGCAAAATCATACACTGAGTTAAGAAAAGATCATATTGCAGATTATCAATCATTATTCAATCGTGTATCATTTCGATTAGGTGTGAATGCGGAAACAATAAAACAACCAACGGACGTGAGGCTTAAAAATTTTACTAAAGAACATGATAATGGCCTTGTTGTTTTGTATTACCAGTTTGGAAGGTATTTAATGATTGCAGGTTCAAGGCCAGGGTCGCCTCCGGCAAATCTGCAGGGTATTTGGAATGCTCATGTTCAACCTCCCTGGGGAAGTAATTATACTACAAACATTAATACAGAAATGAATTACTGGCCTGCAGAAAATACCAATCTTTCAGAATGTCATCAGCCGTTGTTAGATTTCATCAAGGAGCTAGCAGTTAATGGAGCGAAAACTGCAAAAATTAATTATGATATAAAACAAGGGTGGGCAGCACATCATAATTCCGACATCTGGGCAAAAACATCTCCGACAGGTGGTTATGATTGGGATCGGAAAGGCATGCCGCGTTGGTCTGCATGGCCAATGGCCGGGGCATGGTTAAGTACACATTTGTGGGAACACTATTTATTTACAGGTGATAAAAAATTTTTGAAAAATAAAGCATATTCTTTAATGAAAGGTGCTGCACAATTTATGTTGCATTGGTTAATCGTTGATCCTAAGACAGGGTATCTTGTAACAAATCCTTCTACTTCTCCTGAGAATACAATTAAGATTAATGGGAAAGAATATGAAATGTCAATGGCTTCCACGATGGACATGTCTATCATTCGTGAATTATTTACTCAAGTAATAAAAACTTCACACATTTTAAATATTGACGAAGATTTCAGGAATCAACTCATAAAGGCAAAAGAAAAGTTGTATCCCTTTCATATAGGGCAATACGGTCAGTTGCAGGAATGGTTTAGAGATTGGGATGATCCTAATGATAAGCATCGGCACATCTCGCATTTATTCGGATTATTTCCTGGAGATGAGATCACACTTAATAGTACTCCTCAATTAGCAGCAGCTGCAAAAGAATCATTGATTCAGCGAGGCGATGTAAGTACTGGCTGGTCTATGGCGTGGAAAATTAACTGGTGGGCAAGATTGCATGATGGCGAGCATGCGTATAAGATTTTAACTTCTGCATTTAATTATATTGATCCAAAAGAAAAAAGAGAAACGATGGGAGGTGGGGGAACGTATCCTGATCTATTTGATGCACATCCACCATTTCAGATCGATGGAAACTTTGGAGCAACCGCAGGAATTACAGAAATGTTATTACAAAGCCATGATGGTTCAATCACAATATTACCGGCATTACCATCGCAATGGAAAACCGGAAGCATAAAAGGTATAAAAGCAAGAGGTAATTTTACAGTTGATATAACCTGGAAGGATGGAAAACTTTTACAAAGTAAAATTAATTCGGTATTGGGAGGCAATTGTCGGATACGAACTTATCAACCGGTAAAAGTAATAGAAACAAAATATGAAAAGGCGAAAGGAGTAAATACAAATCCCCTATTTACTATTTATGGTAAGCTGCCTTATAAAAATAATTCTGCCGTAAAACTTGCAGATCTAAACCTCAGTAAAGATTATGTGATTGATTTTAAAACTGAAAAAGGTAAAACATATACAATCGTTCCATTATAAAAAATTATGAATTTAAAAAAGATATTTGTTCTGGTTTTTATCCTTGTGTCGCAAATAACAAATTCGCAAAGGCTTGCCTGGACTGAGGTAGACCCCGGTGTATGGAAAGGTATTGTTGGGAAACCCGAAGAATATGATCTGTTGAAAGCATCAGGCGCCAAACCGAATAAAGAGGCCCTTGCAAAAATGCCAAAATCCAATTTTCCCTTGTCACAACAAGATATTTCAGGTAAAATTTTAGATGGGAAAACCTACCTGAGTTTTCCTTTAGATAGAACCGAACAACTATTTGGATTTGGATTAAATTTTCAAACAGTTTATCAACGCGGAAGAATATTGAACTTGCATGTTGACAATTATGCAGGAAAAGATAATGGCCGCACGCATGCACCTACGCCATTTTATGTTTCATCTAATGGCTATGGCGTTTTTATAAATGCCGCCAGGTATATAACAGTTTATGCTGGAACTGCTGTAAAAAGGGATAGCAGGCATCCACCTGAAATACAGGATAGGAACCTTGATAAAACATGGACACCAAGACCTTATTCGGATGCAGTGGAAATATTGGTTCCGGCGCAAGGTTTGGAAGTATATGTATTTGCCGGGCCAACTATGCTGGATGCAGTTCGTCGTTATAATTTATTTAATGGCGGAGGCCCTTTGCCGCCACGGTGGGGTTTGGGATTTACGCAACGTGTGCAGCGTTTATTTAATGCTGACATGGTAAAAAAAGAAGCGCAGGATTTTGAAGAAAAGGGATATCCTTTGGATTTTATTGGGTTGGAACCTGGCTGGCAAAGCAAATCTTATCCCTGCACCTTTGAATGGGACAGCTTACGGTTTCCACACCCACAAAAATTTGTGCAGGATATGTTGCAGAAAAACATTCGCATTAACCTTTGGACAAATCCCTATGTTTCTCCTGAGGCTTCTATTTATAAAAGTATTAAACCATTTACAGCATCGCATACTGTATGGG
>DATCMY010000128.1:0-14504 GCA_036565505.1 Hanamia sp. | reverse complement strand
TTTTCTCTTTTTAATACTTGTTCATAATAGAACTTAAGGCTGTTCATTCTACTATGTAAAGTATTTTCTGATAGTTTTAAAGTAGTATGGCAATACTGTAAATAATCTTTTATCCGGACAGTACTAAACTCATAAGCGGGTAAATTTTTAATTGTATTTAGAAATTGCATGAACTCATTGGTATAGGTACGAATGGTAGATGGGCTGTATCCTTTTAAAACTAATTGTTGATTAAATTTTTGAAGCGCTTCCGCATTTTCTTCGCTTAATTGATGTTTTAAATTGGATGGCGGTGCGGGTTTCGATTGTATAACAGGAGTTTTTTTAGCGGCCGCACTGGCTACTTCCTGATGTTGAATTGATTTAGGCGCAAGGGGGTTACTTATTTTCTTTTCAATAACAAATGCTTTCAACGCATCCGTTTCCAAAATGGCTTTGCCTGATAATACCCGGGCAAGCTGTCCGTAATTTTGTTGTGTATAGGGCGCATACCAGCATCTATGGGTACGGCTCCATCGCGCCCCGGCCTGTTTTTGAATATAATGTTGCAGGGTGGCATTCTGCGGAAAATATATGCCTATACATTGCCGCCCGCGATGTTGCAGCGGTTTTAATACTACTGTTTCCATTCAATGAATATAATCCTTTTCTCCTTTTTTGATAGAAAAATACTGTGATTGCCCAAGAATATATAAATACAAAAATAGAATTGATTTAATTTGAAATTGAGTTTTAATCCGAAGTATTAGCTGATAATAAGGGTTTAATTTTTTGGCAGCGGTTACTATTATGTTCCATTTTGTTGGCACCAGGTTTTCCGGAGAAAGTTTAAGGCTGATCGTATTCCAATCTGTTACCGGTTTGTATTTATTCTTTTATTTTTATTGTATTTTTTTCTTCTGTTTTTCTAATCTTCTAAAATATCCCCTGGTTAAAAAATTATGTTTTAGCGCTTCCATATTCAGGTTGAAGCCTTCGGTGCCTTTTTGAATATTATCCAGGCTTGTTTCTATTTTTTTAACCATCATAGAATCTTTAAGCAAAGCATTTATACCGATTATACCATCAAATAGTCCAATGCCTTTTTCTATCGGCATAATACCATCTAAGATTTCAAGGTAGTCCTTTGGACTACTTATTAAATCAAGATGGTATTATAATCAGGAGGTTCGGCTTGTAATGCGGAGATTTTAATCCTATTGCCTCTTTGCCTATTGCCTCTTGCCTATTGCCTCTTGCGGGTTCGGCTTGTAATGCGGAGATTTTAATGTTCTATAAAAGAGGAGCAATAATAAATATTTGAAGAAAGGAACTTCTACTGGCAGCCAGAATAGTCTTCAAAATTCTTTTCTTCATCACAATACAGGGCACATTGGGATAGCAACCTCAAGCGTACAACCTTTTCCCGGAGCAGAAACAATATTCATATTGCCGGAATAATATACTACCCTGTTGTTGATATTTTTTAAGCCAATGCCTTTTATCTTTTGTGAAACGTCAAACCCAATACCATTGTCGGAAATGGATAAAAACAGATTGCAATCATCCATTGTAAGATTAATAGAAACGTTGGTAGCATGGGCATATTTAATGATATTATTAAATTGCTCCTGCACAATACGGTAAAACATTAGTTCTAAATTTTTGTCAATTTCCTGCTTTTTATAATTTTCATCAACCGATAATTCTACATGTAATTTATTGAACAATTTAGTGTCCTCTACCAATTCGAGCAAGGCTTCTTCCAGTTTAATATCGCCCAGTGATGGCGCTACCAGTGAGTGAGATAATTTGCGTAGCTCTTCCATGGCTATATTTACATATTCGTAACTTTTGCCTACCAGGTCTTCATCCGGTAAATCAGTCCCGGATTTTAACATGCCCAGGTATATTTTTACTGTGGCCAATATCTGGTTTATATTATCATGCAATTCTTTTCCCAATTCATTTTTTTCTTTTTCCTGCGATTGAATGGCAACTTCCATTATCAGTTTTTGCTGTTTCAATCTTTGTTCGGCTAATTCTTTTTCCAATATTTTCTTATCTGTCAAATCAGTCATAGCGCCTATCATACGGCAAGGCTTGCCATTTTCATCAAACTGCACAAATGCCCTGTCGTAAACATTTTTATAAGAACCATCCGCTGCACGAAGACGGTATTCATCCTGCCAGTATTCAAGACTATTTTCAAGGCAATTTTTTATATTGGTTACAATTTTTTCTTTATCATCCGGATGGATATTTCCTATTATCCAGTCATGATTATTTTTAATCTCATCTTTGGTATAACCATATAAACTGGTGAATATATTATTCCGGATTACTTCATTGACATTTATATCCCATTCCCAAATGGTATCCTGGGTAGCTTTGTTTACCAGCTCAAAGCGTTCAAGACTTTCCCGCAATTTTTCTTCAGCTTTTTTTCGTTCTGTTACATCACGGGTTACACCTAAAAGAGAAACGATTTCTCCATCATTGTTCTTTAATGGAACCGCATTAGTTTCCAGCCAGCGGTGGGTGCCTTTCAATCCGGTGATTTCAAATTCCATTTTTCCTGACTTTCCTTCAAATACATTTTGGATCAGTTTTTTAAATTCTACCCTGTAGGCGCTATCAATTATATTGAGTACTGATTTTCCTTTTACCTGCTGCAGGTTATCCGCTTCTATCATGGCAAGTCCCGCCTGGTTCATATCCTGAAGTTCACCGTTTATCCCCAGCAGTTTTACACATTCCGGTTCCGTCTCTACAATCGTGCGTAGAAAATTTTCGCTTTCCATCAGTGCTTTTCTGGAATTTTTTCTTTCGGTAATATCCATCGAAAGAATAAAGAGGCCTTCCGTAACAGATTGAATACTCATTTCAAACCATCGTATGGTACCATCAGGAAATGTAAATTCATTTTCTATCAGTTCGGGTAAGCGGGTATTCATACAGCTTTGAAGTACTTTAAACATTTCTGTATGTTCAACACCTGGATATTTTTCCATCATAGTATGGCCCAATAATTCCTGTTTGGAATATTTACTTTGTTCAACTGCTGAATTGTTGACAAAAAGATACTGCCAGTCATTCCCGATAATCATTATGCCTTCCCGCATGTTTTGAAGTAGGAAACGGTACTGTTGTTCCTTTTCAATTATTTCCTTTGTCTTTTCCTCCACTCTTTTTTGTAAGTCCAGGTTATACTGACTTTTCTCTTCTTCCAGTTCTTTTCGTTGTGTTATGTCAGAACGTATAGCCACATATTGATAAGGTTTGCCGTGTTCGTCCATGAAGGGTACAATAGTAGTATCCAGCCAAAAATAAGATCCGTCTTTGGCTTTGTTTTTTATTTCACCCTTCCATACTTCTCCATTGTTTATCGTAATCCAGAGATCACGAATATATTCTTTTGAATGATATCCGGCATTAATAATGTGGTGGTCCTGACCTATTAATTCTTCCCTTGTGTATTTGGTAATTTTACAAAAGTTGTCATTTACCTGCCTGATAAATCCATCCTTATCGGTGATTACCAGTATGGATGATTCATCCACTGCATATCTGTAATCAGCTATATCTTTTAAACTATTGCGAAGTTCCTTTTCTACTTTATTTCTAAACTTTGAATTTTTATAAACCAGCCAGAAAGCAAGCAGGAACAGCAAAAATGCAATAACCTGGAAGAGGGCGAATAGTTTTGAAGAGTTTTGAATGCTTTGTTCGTTTTCTGCTTTTAGTAGCGCAAAATTTTTGTTTTCTTCCTGCTCAATTTCAGTAACTACCGAATGTACTTTGCTGAGTAATAATTTCCCCTGGTCATCCACCATATTTTTTTGTGCAGATTCAAATCCTTCATTCCTGCGAATAGTAACTAAATCGTTTTGTAAGCTTATGTAAGATTTAAGATAATTTCCGAGTGTATCAATCCTTTGTTGCTGAATGGCATTATTTTTTGTTAACTCCCTGAGACGCCCCATAATAAGGTTAATGGTGCCGGCCATGGGACTAATTAATGAGGAATAATTTTCTTTGCCTGTAATAATATATTCCATCGCCCCGCTTTGTATTTCATTGGTTCTGGAATTTACCTGTTCGGCAAGCAAAACTACTTCATGAGTATGTTCTCCTCTTTTGTCAGTTTCGGCGGCCTGTTGATTGTTTTTATTGATAGCAAAAAATATGATACTTCGAATCAGGAGGATCAAAACCAAAAATCCGGCAATTTTTTTTACAAATGAAAATTGGAGAAAACCAAGTGCCGGACTAAAAAAAACACCGATTGATAATACAATAAATAATAAAGCTGTATGCATGGACGTAGGTGCACTCAGCGGAATCGATTTTAAAAAACTAATGCCAAAAACATGATTCATTATCACCAGCAAAGCACCTGGAATCATTGCAATAAGTAAAGCTTGTATAAGCCAATTATATTTTCTTTTGCCAAGCAACAGGTAAACAAAACCCAGCAATGTAAAATTGAAAGATACGATCAGGCCCATCCTCACAGAAAAAAAATTGGCTAAGCCGCCCGGCTTTTCTCCCAATAACAGATCCCCAATACCCAGGTTCCATTTAATGAAATATTGCGAAAGAGAAAGAAGCCCGGTAAGTAAAACGATCCATGAAAAAATAAAAATAATTGTTTTGCGTGGCTGCCTGATTGCAGGGGCTTCATCAATGAGGTAAAGGGTAATGCCTGCCAGAACAAAGCAAATAGCGGTATTGAATTTCATATTCCCAAAACCGGGTAATATGCTTTTGAAAGATTGGATATCAAAAACCCAACCGAACAGAACAAAACAACCAGTGATAATTGCTATAAGGCTTGCAGCTTTGGGAATAAGAACTGAATTTCTTACCTGGGTTTTCAATTTTTTCATAGGATTTGCCAAATTTGATGGGGATATTCCACCTTTAAAAGTTGACGCTTAAGTAATAAAAATACTGCAATTAGGCCACTAAGATATATTATCCTGAATAAGGTTGACAATTTTTTTTTGATATTTGTCAAATAATCATTGAGAAAATTAAATGTAATTTGAATTTTATAATATCCATTTATTGAAATTTTAATTTGTATTTATGAGATAAAGTAAACGCTGGTTCTCAACTATTTATTATTAAGCTCCTTATTATTTTGGGTACAGAATCATTTGGTTGAAAATTAGAATTTGCCATTTAGCTAAAATAAAAAAGCTGCTTCAATATTAAAATTGAAACAGCTTTTAAGGCAGAAACGTATCGGTTTTTTTTGATTATCGTCAACAGCTTTTTACATTATCCTCAAAATGCGAATTCAGGTTCTTCTATTATCAGCTTGTTGTCAATTCTCAAAATACCAGGTGCAGCCCATGCTGCATTTTCTGCATCTTCTTTTTCCACAAATGAACGAACCTTTCCACGAAGGATTACAGTGTTTCCTAGTACTTCAGCGGTTATTCTTTCGGCATCAATTGTTGCATTCCTGTGGAAAGCAGAACTTATTTTTTTCTCAATGTCATTGGCTGTGGTTTTGGGTTTTACGGAAATCAAATTAATCACAGAACGAACTCCTAGTAAATTTTCAATCGCTTTTTTTGCATTGTAGCGCTCAAACTCCCAATCAACATCACCTTCAAGGGTAACATTTCCATCTTCTACTTTTACTTTTAATTTATCTTCCTGAATATCTGTATGCCATTTCAAAGCATTAAGTACCGCTGCTGCAATTTCTGTATCTGATTTTTTGTATAAAGGAGAAACGCCAATTTGCATATCTTCTGCAATAGCGTTTACTCCTGCAATCTTTTTAGCCGCTTTTTCTGATGCAATCTTTTTAGAATAGGAATCTACTTGTCCTGAAAGGGTTACAATACCATTTTTAACAGATACTCCAATTTCTGCAGCATTTAAAAAAGGTTCCCATTTAAGTTCTTCCATTACGTCTTTTTGAATTTGGTTATCACTTTTCATAATTTTAAATTTTAATAGTTTATAAATATTTTTCTTATTCGAAGTAACTATTTACAAAAGACACTATCAATGATAATTGTCACCAGCATAGTGACAGTTATCAAGGCTTTAATTGGCCCTTACTTGAATTTTTTTAAAAACTGCTGCCACCTATTGTGCCCGAATCTAATTTATCAGGAAAGGAAAAAAAGAATTTTATATAAAAATATAAACTCCAATGGCTGATACTATTATTGCCATGCAAAACACGATACTTATCAGGAAAGTTGATAAAATAATTTTAACGGAAACTCCTGCGAGGCTCGGAATAAAGGTGAGGTACATAGCGAGTGCATTAAGAGACCAAAAAAACAAATAATTACCTGTAAATAAGATTACAAGACCTACTATGGGTGTAAGAATTCCAGCCTGGATTAACATACTTATACCCACCCATTTAAAATGCTCTTCACGCTGATCTTCTTGATTAATGAAGTTACTAAGTTTCTGAAAAAAAGATTTTTTGGGCTCCGGTTTTACCTCAAAGTAAGGCCTATTCATTCTTATATAAATCCTTTCCTGATCAGTTTCACTTATTGATTGGTTACTTTTCATTTTGTTATGTTTTATGTTATTATCAATAATTGGTTTAATCAAGTGGATCCAGGTATAATTCTATGATAGATCATTTTGATATCCCTGTAATATTTTATTTATCTATCAATATATGGGATAAATATTTTTCAAACCATTTACCTGCCAGCTCCGAAATAATTTCCATTTTGCCCGGTTCTTCAAATAAATGAGTGGCTCCTTCTACTACTTCCAATTTTTTTTCACATTTTAATTTTTCATAGGCTGCTTTGTTTAATTGCAGTACATCATAATCGAGGCTACCAACAATGAGCAGGGTGGGGGCTTCTACTTTCGGTAAATGAGCCATTGCTAAATCGGGCCGGCCTCCCCTGGAGACCACTGCTCCTATTTGTGGTAAATAGGATGCGGCTTGCAAGGCTGAAGCGGCTCCTGTACTGGCGCCAAAAAAGCCGATGCGGCAATCCTTTGCAGCGGGAAATTTTTCCAGCCACTCAGTCGCACCGGCCAATCTTTTGGTAAGTAAATCAATATCAAACCGGTTGTAATAATTTCTATCTTCTTCCTCTGTCATTAAATCAAACAATAATGTTCCAAAATTTTTGTCCTGCAATGATTTTGCCACCATGCGATTGCGTTTACTAAACCTGCTGCTGCCACTGCCATGCGAAAAAACAATAATGGCCGTTGCTTCCTGTGGAATAATCAGTTCGCCTTCTACGGTTACTTTACCGACAGGTATGCTTACTTCTCTATTATAACGATAATCCATTTTTTTATTTTTTATTCTGTTAAGGCAATAGGTGCTTTCGCTTTGATATTTATTTCATGTTCCGCTAACTGTGATAACCGGTCGTCTATTTGTTTTTCATTTACTTCTGCTTCATGAAAAATAGCTGCCTGTTTTTCCATCTCCAGCGCTCGGGCAAATGCCGCTGAAGTTCCATAGATGCTTATTTTAAAATGATTGATGGTCTGTATGCAGGCAAGCAGGCAGGCATCTTTTATTTGTGTATCGGTACAATTAGAAAGCTTTTCGTCCGCTTCTTCAATAAATGCCTGCATTACCCGGTTGGTATAGCTCAGAGAAATTAATTCTTCTGTTACATAAAAATCTTCCAGCATTTGCACATGATGTTTTACAAAATCATGGTACCTCTGTAATACAGCTTTTAGTGGTAACGAAGTTGCTTCATTTATCCATTTTGTAAGGCTTGTGCCTAGCTTTATTTCTGCGCTGATAAACTTTCGGGAATCATAATCCATCAGGTTATGAAGGTTAGTAATTGAAGAGTTATTTTCTGCCATAATATTTCATTTTTATGATAACAATATTACCAGAGATATTATCAGTGGTAAATGACTGCCATCAATAAAAACCTTGATGTTCATCACTGTATTGGCAATAATTACAATACATTTTTTTTTGATGAAAAATGACTGACGACAATCATTGAAGGTGTTGACGAGTGACATATTAAGAATCCATTAAATGTAGTTGCTTTGGGTTCCTGTTGAAAGACCTTAAATAGAATAATATGAGTAAAAACAGGATAAACACAGAAGTTGCAATAGCAGATGATTACCTGCTGCTGGAAATAAGCAGTGATGCTTTTCAGAAAAATGAAATAGTCCCTTTGGAATATACATGCGATGGAAAAAATATAAGTCCACCATTGGATATTAAGCATATTCCTGAAGGAGCAAAAAGCCTCGCCTTGATTGTTGATGATCCTGATGCTCCCATTGGTACCTGGGTTCATTGGGTGGTTTGGAATATTCCTTTAACACGTCACCTTAAAGAAAATAAAGTGCCCGGTACCGAAGGATTAAATGATTTTCAGCAATTTCATTATTCCGGTCCTTGTCCTCCATCGGGTACCCACCGTTATTTTTTTAAAGTATATGCTTTGGATACTTTACTTGATTTGCCTTCCATTACAAAAAAACTGGAATTAGAAAAAGCAATGAGTAATCATATCGTCGGCTATGGAGAGTTGATTGGATTGTATAAAAGAAATAATGCAAAATGAAATCACTTTTAGTAATATTAATTTCTTTTATTTCTTTTAGCTATTTTATCAGGATTGCTGATGATAAGCAATCCTGATGGTGGAATATTGAAATTATCTCTTAACCTGCTTGAGGGCACACTCTTTAAAAATTTTCTGATACCAGGAATATTGTTGGCCATAATTGTGGGTGGTATAAACTTGTTGGCCGTATTACATAATATAAAACATCAACCTAATCGCTATAACTGGGCTTTGGCGGGGGGTATCATTATTTCCGGGTGGATAATAGGTCAAATGATAGTTATTCATTCTGTACACTGGCTTCACATATTATATCTCGGAATTGGTATTCTCATCATTTTATTGGCCTATCAATTAAAAGGAAAATGGGCAGTGTAAGCGTTTCCAAAATGATATTCAACATCACAAATATGAAAAAGATCCTTCTTCTCATTGTAATAGTTGTCAACTTCGGGTATGCTTCAGCATTTCGAATTGAGTATGGGAAAAATGTGATCATCAATCATCCGGTGTATGAAGATTTATATATAGCAGGAGGCAGCATTACTATTAATGCTCCTATACACGGCGATTTAATAATTGCAGGCGGCACCATCATCATAAATGATTCAGTAACCAATGATATTTTGCTGGTAGGTGGTACAGTTACATTAAATGGATTTGTAGGTGATGATATTCGTTGCGCAGGAGGTAATATTCGCATCAGTAAAAATGTAGCCGGCGATGTGGTTGTGGCCGGTGGAGCCGTAATTATAGATAAGGGAATTACTATTGGCGGTTTGCTGGCAAGTGGCGGTGATGTTACGGTTGATGGAGATGTAAATGGAGCAATAAAAGGTGCTTTTGGAAATTTATTTTTAAATGGGATAGTTGCAAAGGATGTTGATTGCCGTGGGGGAAGAATTACTGTAAATGGCAAGATCGCTGGCAAATCAGCTTTGTCTGCCAGGTATATCATTATCGGCAACAATGCAGTTTTTAATAATGATGTGTACTATTGGAACAAAAAAGGCACTCTTGATTTTAAACAATCTATCAATAACGGTAAAGCTATCTATGATCCTTCACTGCGGATCAGTACCGGAGAATGGTATTATCTTGGAGCCGCCACCATACTCAGTTTGCTATGGTACCTGGGCATGGTATTGCTCTTGATTTTAATAATACAATATTTATTTTCTTCGACTATGAAAAGAGCGGCTGAAACTGTTTTCAACAATTCATTAAAATCATTCGGAACGGGCTTTTTGTTTTTCATTATAGTGCCGGTAGCCGCTGCTGTTGCTTTTATTACCATTATTGGTGTACCGATAGGATTTTTTTTAGTCATCAATTACATAATCCTTATCCTTCTTGCAACCATTATCACTTCTGTAATAGCTGCCAACTGGGTCAATAACAGGTTTGATAAGAATTGGAAATATTGGCACATTGTGTTTGCTTCCTTTGGAATGTTTATATTATTAAAACTGTTATCCTCAACACCATTCGCCGGATGGCTGATCATGATTTTGCTGGTTTGCATTTCGTTTGGAAGTATTTTATTAAATATAAAATGGAGATATAAACACAATCTGCAGGAAACGATAACTAACAATCATTAATTCAAATTAATTTAAAACTGAAAAGAGATGAACATAACCCGGGTCAATGAAATTGTGTTGTATTAATTTTGTTGTATGGCTCAATTATTTAATCAAAAAAAAATAGTAAATGGAAAAGATATTACTGGCTGTTGACGCCATTAATCCCGATAATAATTCACTGGAATTTGCCTGTTACCTGGGCCGGTTAACAAAATCAAAAATAACCGGTGTGTTTCTTGAGAATTTGTCAATTGAAGAAAGGCCTCTTTTAAAAAAAGTACTTGCGAATGCGGATAATGCAGGGGAAGAAGTATTAAGTAAACCTAAAGAGAAAATGGAGTTGATAGAAAAAAATATTAGTTTTTTTGAGGAAGCTTGTATTAACAGGGAAGTCAATTACCGCCTGTATCTTGACGGTGGAAATCCTGCAGGGAAACTGATTGAAGAAAGCCGGTTTGCTGATTTGCTGGTATTAGATGCAGCAATGTCATTTCATAAACACTATGAAGGAATACCTACAGAGTTTGCCAGGGAAGTTCTTAAGAAAGCGGAATGTCCAGTAATTATTACCCCGGAAAGCTTTGATGCAATTGATGAAATTATTTTTTCTTACGATAGTTCATCATCTTCCCTATTTGCCATTAAACAATTCACTTATCTTTTTTCTCAATTGAAAGATAAAAAAGTGACCCTATTACAGGTAAATGAATCTGGTGAATGGCAGAGTGAGGATAAAAATAAATTCAAGGAATGGCTTCGGGAACATTATACTGATTTGCAATTCGTAGCACTAAAAGGAAAATCAGAGACCGTTTTATTTGATTATCTCTTTAAAAGAAAAAATATTTTTTTAGTTATGGGAGCTTATGGGCGAACTATCATATCGCAGTTCCTGAAACATAGCCATGCAGATCTATTAATGAATACGATAACACAACCCATTTTTATAGCACATAAGTGAAGGAAGTTGCGATTCATTTGCAATGCTTATTTCATGCTAATAAATCAAAGCAGGCAAATCATTATTTGGTGACTATGGTGAATATAAAAACACCTAACTGCAGGTAAATTTTAAATTTACATTGTATATTTAATATTTATAAATAATTTGAAAACAAATAAAAATTTACGAAAGCAATATGAAAAAACTAACTACATGCAGCATAAAGTCAATATGCCATTCCCTTTTAATGCCCATTGTATTATTACTGATTACGGTATCATCAGTCAAAGCAAATAATTTACCGGAGGAAACATCTGATTCGGTAGCCATTCAGGGCCGATGGGATATTACAATTGATATGGGAGGAAAAATGTTTCCTTCCTGGCTTGAGATTCGTCATTCCGGATTGCGCATGCTGGTGGGGCAATTTGTAGGCATAGGAGGAAGTGCCCGACCTATTTCCAGGGTCAATTTAGTAAATGGAAAAATGAGTTTTTCTATACCGCCACAATGGGAGCAGGAGCCCAATGATCTTTCAGTTGAAGGAACCCTTCAGGGCGATAGTTTAACAGGCACTATGACATTTAGTAATGGAAACACTTATAGCTGGATAGGCAAACGGGCTCCTGTTCTGCGGCGCAAATCGAATCCGGTGTGGGGAAAACCAATTCATCTTTTTGATGGCACCAATATGCATGAATGGCATGCTACCGGAGAGAACCAATGGAAGGCTGAATCGGGCATTTTGCGTAGCCCTCATTCCGGTTCTAATCTTGTAACGAATCAAACCTTTAAAGATTTTAAATTACATATTGAATTCCGTTATCCAACAGAAAGCAACAGTGGTGTATACCTGAGGGGAAGGTACGAAGTGCAGGTAATGGACAGCAAAGGATTAGAGCCATCCAGCGTATTGCTTGGCGGTATCTATGGATTTTTAACGCCCAGCAATATGGTAGCCAAAGCACCGGGAGAATGGCAATCATTCGATATTACCCTTGTGGGAAGAATGGTAACAGTAGTGGCTAATGGTAAGACTATCATTTGCAATCAGGAAATACCGGGTATTACCGGAGGGGCCATTGATAGTAATGAAGGTGCTCCTGGTCCTATACTCCTGCAGGGGGATCACGGGCCTATCGATTACCGGAATATTATTATTACCCCGGCATTATAAATTTAAGTAAGGGTAGCTTATTTGGATGATTCCAATTTTTGGCTACCATCTTTGTAAACGGTTATAAAAAGAAAAGCTATGCTGATTTTATGCAGTATAGCTTTTTTCTTTAAGCTAATAAATTATTCTGCGGTTGTAGGATCTATGATTGCAAATACCTGGCTTACAGAATTGGCAGGAAACCCGCCTTGCTGTGCGTGTTCACGCACCATTTCCTCGTTTGGCGCATTGTAAATGCAATAAATTTTGTCACCCGTAACATAGCTATGAACCCATTGAATTTGTGGACCCATTTTGCTTAATACTCCACAGGAAGTTTGTGAAATAGCTTTCAATTGTTCGGCAGATAGTTTCCCCGCACCGGGGATTTCCCTTTCAATTACATACTTAGGCATAATTACAAGTTTTAAGTTGATAAAAAATTTAAATGAAAAATAATATTAATTGATGATCATAAATAAATATTATCATCCAGTGTAATAAAAAGCTTAGCAGTTGTAATTATTCTTGAGGATCGGTTTTCAAATTTATAACATTGTTTTCATAATATTAAAAATGTACTGCCCATTTATTATTGATAAAACCTGGCTCAATCTGTTTTTAAAAAGGATTAATACACTGATGCGTTTTTTTAGCAATTGTCTTTTTATCAGTCTGAGTCTTTGCAAGGGAAAAAGCCTCTGTAAATTTACAGAAGCTTTTAGAGCTTTTAGTGAATGCCATCTCCTTTAGCAACCTTTCTTACTTCCACACTATTGCCTTCTCCCTGCAAAACGGGGCAGCCCTTTGCAAATTCAACTGCTTCATCTATAGAATCCGCTTTTACAATAATGTATCCGCCAATGGTTTCTTTTATTTCACCAAAAGGTCCTTTGGTAACAATATTGTGCGGCCTTACTACCTTTGCATCTTCAAAAGGCAAACCTGTGCCTCCGCTAAATTTATTTTGCGCGGCTATGCTACCTATCCAGTCCATAGTTTGTTTCATCCATATCTGCATTTGTTCCGGCGAAGCCAGTTTTTTGCCGTCTTCGTGTCTCATGATTAATAGAAATTCGTCCATTTTTATTTGATTTTAATTATTAAGCATTTTTTGATTTACATCTTTATATCAATTAAGCTTGGGCAAATTGGACTTAATCCAAAAAATATTTTTTAATTGTTGTTGTCTGTCATTTTTTTATTGCCGGTTAAAAGCAATCATATAGCCCAATAACCTTTTTCTTAAAAGTTATTATTAAATAAAGAAGAAGAAAATGGCCTTACCTGTAGATCTGCAAATTACATAAATCAAAAAAACCGTTGTAAAAAACAACGGTTTAAAAAAAAGAAGTCATCTTTTATTGCGGACTTAAATATTGCGCATAAGCATAACCTTCCACACCTTTATCGGTTTTAATCAACCACCACTGGTCATTGGTTTTACTTTGAAGAGTAACTATTTCTCCATGTGCAGCTTTGCCTACAATAGGCTGATCAGTTCCGGGCCCTTTGCGTACGTTCAGGTTGGAGCTATCAGTGATTACTTTAGCTTTTGTTCCTGCAGATATAGCAACATTTACATTCATTATCAAATCGCCTGCACGAAAATCGGGATCTATTTTTCCATAAATATCCCACAGTTTGTCTTTAGCCGCACCGTCTGGTGCATCTCCATCAATGTGTAAAACATTATCCTGCTCATTTACCTAGAGGTTGCTGATGCCTGACGCGCTTGCGGCATCTATCAGTTCTTTGTATTTATCTTGTAATACTGACATATTAAATGATTTATTTGATGGTTAATTTATTATTGATTTTCTTAGGTTTAAGGGTATTAAGTGTTTGCATTAATTTTTGCAAATCAGCACGCTTGATGTTACCTGTCAACGTTATTTCACCATCCTGAACGGTAGCCGTTACAGTTGGAAAATCTTTTGTTGCATCAGTAACTCCCTGGGTCAATGCGCTATCGGGACTAATTACAACAGGAGGTGGGGGAGGTGGAGGAGGTGTAACCGTTAAATTGTTCACCACAGATTTTACTCCTTTAATATCCTTAGCTGCTGTTTCTGCCTGTGTCTTAGCCGCATCATCTTTTACTTCTCCTGTAAGAGTGGCTATACCTTCAGCTACAGAAGCAGATGCTCCAGCCAATTCTGGTGTCGCTGCAAATTTTTCAGTAATTTTTGCCTGAACGTCTGAATCTTTTGGCTTACAGCTAAAGAACAAGACAGATGCCGAAAGAAAAACGGCAAGTAAAATTT
>DATCMY010000127.1:0-8248 GCA_036565505.1 Hanamia sp. | reverse complement strand
AAAAAAGTTGTTACACTTGGAGAAATAATGCTTCGCTTATCTACACCGGATTTTAAAAGATTTGTACAGGCCGATAGTTTTGATGTCACCTATGGCGGCGGCGAAGCCAATGTATCAGCGGCTCTTTGTAATTACGGATTGGATGGAGTTTTTGTTTCCAAAGTCCCGGATAATGCTATAGGGCAAGCCGCTATCAATCATTTGCGTAGGTATGGTGTGGATACTCAATTTGTAGCCCGTGGGGGAAAAAGATTAGGCATTTATTTTCTGGAAACAGGTGCTTCCATGCGTGCATCACAAGTGATTTATGACCGTGCTGATGCAGCGATTTCGGAAGTTGATATTACTGAATTTGATTTTGATAAAATATTTGAAGGTGCTTCCTGGTTTCATACAACTGGTATTACACCTGCATTGAGCGATAAAGCTGCGGCACTTACTGAAGCTGCGTTAAAAGCCGCAAAGGCAAAAGGAATTACCACAAGCATTGATCTTAACTACCGCAAAAAATTATGGAGCAAAGAAAAAGCGAGAGAAGTAATGACAAGGCTTTGTCAATATGTAGATGTATGTATAGGCAATGAAGAAGACGCGGAAACTACTTTAGGATTTAAAAGCAAAGGAACCGATGTTACCAAGGGCGAATTAAATCTTGAAGGTTACAAAGATGTTTTTCAGCAAATGAAAGAAAAATTTGGTTTTAAATACATTGCCTCTACCTTAAGGGAAAGCCACAGTGCTTCTGATAACGGATGGAGCGCATTGGTATATGATGGTAATGAATTTTATCATTCCAAACAATATGAAGTAAGAATTGTAGATCGTGTGGGAAGCGGCGATTCTTTTGCAAGTGGTTTTATTTATGGCCTGGTTACCGGTATGGCACTGAAAGATGCAGCAGAATTTGGTGTTGCCGCATCGGCTTTGAAACACACGATTCCAGGCGATTTGAATCATGCAACCTTAAGCGAAGTACAGGGTTTAATGAAAGGAGATGCAAGCGGAAGAGTGCAGCGGTAATTTTCAATTTTTAATTTTAAATTAAATCAATGATCATAGACACTTTAGTAAACGCGGAAAAATATTTTTGTGTTCATCCGTTATTTTCAAAGGCATTTGAATATATCAAATCCCAAAATCTTCAAACAATTCAAGAAGGTAAATTTGAAATTGACGGAGAAAATTTAAGAGCTATTGTTTCAAACAAAAAAGGAATGACCGCTGAAGAATCCGCTGCAAAATTTGAATGTCATGACAAACACATTGATATACAACTTTGCATAGATGGAAAAGAGCAGATTGGCTGGAAACCACGTCATGACTGCACTCAACAAAAAGGCGAATATAATGCAGAGAAAGATGTTGTATTTTTTAATGATGCACCGGATATGCATTTTCAATTAACCAATAACCAGTTTGACATCTTTTTTCCTGAAGATGTGCATGCACCGATGATTGGGGAAAGTGAGATTAAGAAGATGGTAATAAAGGTTAAAATATAATTTGGAAATAAAAGCGAAGCACATCACCTTTATAATGATGTTGATTAAATGGATTCACCAGCCAAAATAATTCCTGGCGTTATTATAACAAATGTCCTTAATAATTTTACCTGTCCATTCTATATCATTTGGTAATTCTCCATTCTCTATTTCTTCTCCAAATAAATTGCATACAATCCTACGGAAATATTCATGACGGGGATAAGAAAGGAAACTTCTGGAATCAGTAAGCATGCCCACCAGCCTGCTCAACAAGCCCATATTGGATAAGGCATTTATTTGTTTAGTCATGCCATCTTTTTGGTCTAAAAACCACCAGGCTGCGCCAAATTGAATTTTACCGGGAATGGTTCCGTCATTAAAATTGCCGGCCATAGTCGCTATTAATTCGTTATCCGATGGGTTTACATTATATAAAATTGTTTTTGTCAGTTGATTGGTCGAATCAAGTTTTCCTAAAAACTTTGCCATTGATTTTGCCTGTGAGAAATCTCCGATAGAATCCCAGCCTGTGTCAGGGCCGGATAGTTCCAGCATTCTTGCATTATTATTTCTCAGCGCTCCCAAGTGATATTGTTGCACCCATCCTTTTTCATGATCCCAAATGGCGAAAATGTACAACATAGCGGATTTAAACTTCAAATTTTCCGCCAATGAAAGTTCCCTTCCGTTTCGGATTTTATTAAAGATGGTATTGATTTCTTCATCAGTATAATCTTCTGCAAAAATATATTCCAAGCCATGATCAGAAACCGAACAACCCATAGTTGCAAAAAAATCATGACGTTTTTTTAACGCATCTAAATACGTTTGGAAGGATGTGACAGAAACCCCACTTAAAGCTTCAATTTTTTTTACGTAAATATTAAATTCACCAACATCATCTACATTCATGGCTTTATCGGGACGGAAAGCCGGAAGAATTTTTATTTCAAACCCATCTTCTTTTATTTTTTGATGATATTCTAAAGTGTCTGTTGGATCATCTGTAGTACATACAACCTTTACATTCATTTTGCGAAGCAAATTCCTTACTGAGAATTCTTTGGTCTGCAATTTTTTGGTACATTCATCATAGATTGATTTTGCACTTTCAGCATTTAATAATTCATGAACATCAAAATACCTTTGCAATTCCAGGTGAGTCCAGTGATAGAGTGGGTTGCGTAATGTATATGGAACAGTTTCTGCCCACTTCTCAAATTTTTCATAATCAGATTTATCCCCGGTACTATAGCTTTCATCTACGCCATTTGCACGCATTGCGCGCCATTTATAATGATCGCCATAAAGCCATATCTGCGTAAGGTTTTTAAAATTAATATCATTAGCTATTTGTTCTACAGGCAGGTGGCAGTGATAGTCTATGATAGGCATTTCTTCAGCAAAATCGTGATACAATTTCTTTGCTGTTTCTGTTTGAAGCAAAAAGTTTTGGTCTAAAAATTTTTTCATACAAGCTTTCCCTGATGGGAATTTAATTTTTTATTTATTGATTCGTAATGTGGCCTATAAAAAATAATTACAGGCTCACTCCTCTTTTCCACGGAATAAAATCATCCTGCTTATGTCTAACCGCACTCACCTCTAATTCACCACTTGCTGCTTTGATTACATATTCTAAAATACGCTCTCCGGCCTGTTCTATTGTTTCATCCCCTTCTATAATGGTTCCGGTATTTATGTCAATAATATCATTCATTTTGTTGAACAAGACTGTATTGCTGGAGAGTTTAATTACCGGCGCAATGGGATTGCCTGTTGGTGTACCAAGCCCGGTTGTAAATAAAACAATATTAGCGCCGGAGCCTACTTCTGTCGTGGTACTTTCAACATCATTGCCGGGCGTACAAAGTAAATTTAATCCTGGTTGGGTAACCATCTCCGGATAATCTAAAATATCTGTAACCGGCGAAGTACCACCTTTTTTTGCCGCTCCCGCAGATTTTATAGCGTCAGTAATTAAACCATCTTTAATATTTCCGGGAGAAGGATTCATATCAAAGCCTGAACCGACTGCTTTTGCTTTTTCATTATAGGTTTTCATTAAATCACTAAACCGCATTGCCTTTTCTTTAGTTATACAACGGTCGCTAATGTTTTGTTCTACTCCACACAATTCTGGAAATTCGGAAAGAATTACAGAACCGCCCAAAGCTACCAATAAATCGGAAGTATAACCTATTGCCGGGTTTGCAGAGATTCCGCTAAATCCATCAGACCCACCGCATTCCAAACCAATGCATATTTTATTTAAAGGTGCGGGTTTTCTTTCAAGAGAATTGGCTTGCACTAAACCGGCGAATGTTTGTTTTATTGCCTGTGATATTAAATCAGATTCCCTACCGATCTTTTGCTGTTCAAAAATATATAAAGGTTTGGAAAAATTTGAATCACGTTTTTTTATTTCTTCCTGTAAAATTGCTACCTGCGCGTTTTGGCAGCCAAGGCTTAATATAGTGGCTCCTGCTACATTGGCATTTGTTATATAACCTGCGAGTAAGCCACACAATGCCTGCGCATCCTGACGAGTACCACCACAACCACCTTCGTGTGATAAAAATTTTACACCATCAACATTTGGAAAAATCATTTGTTTCTTTACTTCTTCAACATGAACAGAAACATCTGTGCTTAAAATTTCCGCTATATTTTTTCCATTTTTATAAAGATCAATCAACCTGGAAACTTCTACTTTTTTATTTTGGTTTCTTCCGTATCCCAATTCATTTACCAATGCTTCACGCAAAACTTCAATGTTACGATTCTCACAAAATACCAATGGGATTACAAGCCAGTAATTGGCAGTTCCTACTTTTCCATCTTCCCTGTGAAATCCCATAAAAGTCCTGTCAATATATTTTGAAACATCAGGTTTATGCCAGTTGAGCTTTCTTTCTCCCACTTCAAAACCACTTGCAGCATGTTTCACATTCTCTGTTGTAATTCTTGTACCTTTTGGAATTTCTGTTTGCGCTTTACCTACCAATACTCCATACATGATGATTTCATCGCCTGGATGCATATTCGCGGTTACGAATTTGTGCTTGGCTGGCACCCTGTCAACGATCGTATATTCTTCCCCGTTATAATTTACATTTTCATTAGGCTCAAGATTGGTAAGGGCTACCAATACATTATCATGCGGATGTACTTTTGTAATTTTATGATTCATTTCAGGCATATATTTTCTTTGGATGCACTTTTTCTAAAGTTGCTTTCATCCCATCACTAATAATACTGTTCAGATTATTGGCTACTGACTGTTGAAAACCCGGTAAACGGGAAAGGTCGAAACCCCAAAAAGTAATATCCCCTAAAACCTCTTTCACCATGCCATCAACCGTTTTATTCTGCCATAAAGAATAATACTTTGACGCCATTTCATCTTCAATTAAATAGGGTTGGCCATTCAATTCCCCAAAAAATTCTTTTCCGTCTTGTTTTACCGCCTTCATAAAATAAAGATAGGAAGCAAAGCCTAAAGAAAATAATTGAGGAACTGTTTCATTATGCTTATAATAATTAATTAATAAAGGAATGCAACGCATCCTCATTTTAGAACTGTAATTGAGTGTTATATTTTTCCAGTTGTGATTGATATGTGGATTACGAAAGCGATCAAGCACTTTTGAAATAAAAAGCTGTTTTGTGGTATAATCTATTTCATAAGGTATAGAAGGCGATAATTCATTTCTCATTAAATCAGCAATAAATCCGGCTGATAACTCATCTTCCATTGCCTGCTTTACTGTATCATAATTGGCGAGGAATGCAAGCCCGCAGGTGAGTGTATGAGTTCCGTTGAGTAACCGTAATTTTAATTCGCGATGCAGATCAATGTTTGGCTCAATAACCACTCCGGCATCCACTTCGGCAAATGATAAAATATTTTTAATTTTTTCATCACCCTCAATTGCCCATAAGCTATATACTTCAGAGACAATTAATAATTCATCGTTATAACCCAATTCACATTCTATCGTTTGCTTAATTTTCTCATCAGGCATACCGGTTACAATTCTATCTACGAGTGAATTACAAAAATAATTACGTTGTTCAAGCCATTCTATAAAATCATCTTCAAGAGAATTTAAATGCGCCAATTCCAAAACTATGGATTCCAGTTTTTTGCCATTATCTGTAATCAATTCTGTAGGTACAATTACAAAACCACTATCCTCACTGCCATTGAAAGCTATGAACCTTTCATATAAAAATGCCAGTAATTTTCCAGGAAATGACACAGGAGGATGGCGGCGAATATCATCATTTACTAATTGAATGCCTACCTCGGTAGTATTGGAAATGATAATTTTCAGATGTTCATTGTGGGCACATTCTAAAATTTGTCCCCATTCATTTTGCGCATTTAAAACACGGCTGATAGAGGAACAAATAATATTCTCTTCTACTTTTTCCCCATCCAAAATACCTCGTTCACATAAAGTATATAAACCATCCTGCTTATCAAATGCAGTTGTATCGCCTCTTGACGTTGTTTTTACTATTACAATGCGCCCATTGAAAATGCCCATCCTGTTTGCCTCGTCAATAAAATAATCGGGTAACCCGCGAAGCAACATTCCGGTTCCAAATTGCAATACCTTTTCTGGTAAGTCAAAAATTTCTTCATCTGGTACAATTACTTTTTCGTTGGATATATTTTTTAATGTGTAGCGTGATAATCTCATATTTTCTATTATTTATTCCAGGTATTAATTTAAAATTAGCTGTTTCCATTTAGCATTATACCTGGCATATATAAAGCTTTCATTGAAACGTTATGTTGTATTTTTTTTATCATTATTTTTTTGATTGCTGAACAGCCCATTTTACCAGGTCTTCAGCCGCTTTATAATTTTCTAAATCCATTGGTATTTTTCTTCCATCAGTATATTCATTGTAAAACCAGGGATCACCAACAGCAAATACAGTTCCCTTACCAATTTTGGACACAGCAACTACTACGGTGTTTCCGTCAACCAAAGCAGCTGATGCCGGTGAATGAATAGACAAAGAAGAATATTCTTTGATATAAATCTTTTTAGCTGTTTTAAAAATCGGGTTGCCAGGCGGAATAGAAATGGTTCCCATTTCATACTTATTACCGGTTACACGATTTTTACTGTCGTAATTAAATTGAATACCAAATTTTTCAGCAAGCCGGTTGTAATGAGTAAACTCTACATTGCCGGAATCATTGCTGAATAATAAAAGAACGCCGCCATTTTTTACCCAATCATAAATTGCATTTACATCATCAGCCTCTATAAAATTAGGATGCTCACTTTCTTTTTCGGTATCGGGATCAACAATTATATACATATCAGCCTTCTTTAAATTACTTAAAGAAGGAGCTGTATGAAGGCTTTTTGTTTTCACCCCATATTTATGAAATACATTCTCAAACATGGAATATCCTCCATTATTCAGCTCATCCCATACATAATGATACTGTATGGTTTTACCAGTTACATCCTTTTTTGTTTCATGATTAAAATAATAATCCAGTAAAACTGTTTTGCCCTTGCCAAGGCTTAGAGTTGGCAGCATTTCTATTTCATTGGACGCAAGAATAAAGGCGCCCACACCTTTAGGATCGTTAGTTACTACTTTTTCACTGATATAATATTGATAACTTCCATCGCGATAGGGCTTGCCACCTAATCCGGAAACGCTTACGGTTCCCTGTAAATTCGTTTGTCCATTATCGATAGAAATGAATTTTTTGATAATTCCTCCATAACCTTTTTTAGCAACAGTCAAAAACGAAGAAGGTAAATACCCAAGTCGTACGGCTTTAGCTAATGTATATACGAACATGCTGCTGGCAGAAGCTTCCAAATAATTTCCTTTTCTATTGGGAAAATTTAATACATCCCACCACAGCCCTGTTTTTTGATCCTGCACATTTGTAATCGCTTCGGCAAACCTGCGCAATATAGCAATAAGCACTTTTCTTTCCGGATGATTTTCAGGAAAATATTCCAATGCATCTACCAATCCCATTCCGTACCATCCCATTGCACGGGCCCAAAAATTGGGAGACAGCCCTGTTTTTTTATTTGCCCAATTTTGTTCTTTTGATTCATCATATCCATGATACAATAAACCGGTTTTAGGATCACGGGCTTTTTTTTCCATGATGATAAACTGACGGGCTATATCATTAAAATCTGAATCTTCATGAAATGTGTTTGCATATTCAGCATAAAAAGGTTCTGCCATGTAAAGCCCGTCAAGCCACATCTGGTTTGGATAGATTTTCTTATGCCAGAATCCTCCTTCGTTTGTGCGTGGCTGTGAGCGTAATTGGTTACGTAATATATTTACAGCATCCAGGTATTTCTTTTTACCTGTTACATTATACAAAAATAACAGGTCTCTCCCGGGAGCTACATTGTCGAGAGTTAGATTATCATATTTATAGGTTCTGATATTTCCATTATCTTCTACAAATAAATCCATACTTTTTTGGATATAATTAAAATACTTTCCATCGCCGGTCGTCCTCCATAAGCCTTGTATGCCCTGCAAAACCACACTTTGGTCATAAGTCCATTTTGCCGGCCTGCCGTCCGATGAAAGTGAATCTTTCCAAATTGACATAACAGTTTTAGCCATTCCTCCTGCGTAAGAAGGCTTTGCCTGTGCGTTTGCAAAAACAGAGACTGATATCAGGAGAAATAGGCTTACCGTTTTTTTCATTGGTTCTCAAGATTTTTTATGGTTGGTTTTTCTTT
>DATCMY010000126.1:0-12575 GCA_036565505.1 Hanamia sp. | reverse complement strand
GATTGAGATAGCGAGTAGTAATTCTCTGCTCAAAGAAGTTGAAAGCAAGACTCCAAAGCTCATTGCTTGTTCTATCAAGTTTTGAACTTAATTCCTCCCAGTCATTAATACTTAAACTGCCAGCTATTTTTATTTTATTTTTGTCTTTCATGTTTTTTTGAAACAGCTAATCTTCCCAATATTCATCACCTTTTTTATTTATGTAACCTTCTAATCCATTTATTTCAACTTTTGCTATTCCTTGTATAAAATTATTGGCTAAATTATATTTACAAGGAATTACTTCTTCTCCTGCTTTATTAATATATCCATAATTTCCTTCGAGTTCAATCGTGTGGACATCTTTATCAAAAGCATTTCTATAAATCTCTTCTATTTCTTTGTTGCTTACAAATGCCAGTCCTTCATTAAAATTTCCTACTTCATAATAAATAAAAGGAATTACCAATTTGTAATCTTCATTTATAAACCCATAAAAATTACCTTTTTTTAACCACGCCAAATCTTCACAAAAAGGGCCAAGGTTATCAAACAATGTACCGCAATATTCCTGCTCAAGAAATTCTCTTTTCCAAGGGTATTTTTTGTCATAGGAATAAATAAATTCTTCTATTTCTTCTTTCTTCCAATCATTTGGAAAATAATCATCATAACCCTCTCGATATGCATCAAAAGAAAAATTATATTTTTCTCTCTTGTATTTATTATAAAAATATTTTTCTCCATCTAAATAAATTTCCAAAAAAGTCTTGCTAAAATCTTCTACTGAATCATAAATACACGTAAGTATTTCTTTTCCCGTTTTATCAATCAATCCTTTCTTATTATTTAAAACTACTACTGCATACTTCTCAACAAAACCAAAAATTTTATCATAAACCTTATTTGTTATCCTATTCCCCGCCTTATCAATTAAAATATATCTATTATCAATTTCTACAATTGCAGCTCCGTTAACAAATGCGGGGTATCTTACGTAGTTATATTGAAACGGAATTATTTCCTTTCCTGCTTTATCAATGAAACCATATAATCCATTTAAACTTACCTTCGCCAGTCCATCAATGAAACCATATAATCCATTATATTTGAGAGAAATTATTTCTTCACCACTTTCATTTACACATCCCCACTTCTCATTCAATTTTACGGGAGCTAACCCTTCGCTCATATCATCAATGTAATCATACTTACAAGAAACGATTTGTTTCCCTTGTTTGTTTATTAATCCATATTTCTCTTTTAATTCAACCTTAGCTAATCCACTTGAAAAAGGGAAAGCAGAATCGTATATGCATTCAATTACCATTTTCTTATCAGGTGTACAAAACCCCCATTTATCTCCTTTTCGATACGGAATTAATTGAGGCTCCGATAATGCTAATAATTTATTGGTAACTCCAATTTGGTTACTAATTCTTTTAATTAAACCGCCATCATATTTTACAATTTTATTCTCCTCCATCTTCCAATTCTTTAGCCTGGTTTTCTAATTTTTCTTTTGTCTCCTTAAAATAAGCATCCCAATCTTTTATACTGCTAATAGTTTTATAAGCATCACTCTCTTTAATCAATTGCATTTGCTGTTGTAATTCGGTAATGCGGATTTTTAATTTTTCAATTTCCGCCTTCATCAATTGCTTTTCTGTTATGGTGTCAGATTTGCTCACAAAAAAGTTCCCTTTTTTTAGGTTCTCTAAAATCTCTGTAACTTTTTTTAAATCGTTTTGCTCATAAGCTCTATTTAATTCTGTAAATAATTTATCCGCTAATTCTTTCTGATCTTCACTCACTACATCAGGGTGGCAAAGCTTACTTGCTTTCCTGTATTTTTTCTTTATTTCAATCATTTCTTCTTCCGAAAGTTCAGCAACTTTTTCATTCTTACTTACTTCAAATTCCTGGCTGTAATTTTTATAATCCTCTTCTGCTTCTGTTTCTTTGGGCGTGCCTTTGGCTTTGGTTTTCCTGTATTTTAAAATCTTTAAAATCAATTCTCCCAATTCCTTATTATGCCTTACTCCAAATTCATGAATCAATTTTTCCAGGTCTGCTTTTTCATCAGAGAGCCTGTTCAGTTTGGCTTCTAATGATTTCGCTTCTAATTTTAATCCATCAATTTCAGGGTCAATAAAAATCGAAATGTTGTTATGCTGATTTATAAATGTTTCGATAGCAATTGCTGCATTGCTGTAAGATTTTTCTTTTAGAGAAATAATAATACTTTCTAATTCTGGTGTTCCTAAAAGTTGTTCTAATTTAAAAACATGTGTCTCAATTTCATCTTCTTCCTCTAATGAGATCAGGCTTTTGATTAACTCTAAGCGTTTAATAATTTTGGACAGATTTGCATTTTGAACATCCGGCATTAGCAATTTGTTTTTGTAAATTTAATGGAATGTATATAAGCTACTATAAATTAAGAGATGCAATTATGTGTGTAAAAATTAAAATTCTCTTCTTACTAAAGGGCCGGTTCATATTGTGCTAATGTTGAATTTGCCACTCACTATTATATTTGCTTATAGCTAAAAACAGTTTTAGTTCTTATAAGAATACACAAAAAGCAAGATTATTCAATCTGAAAAAGAATGCCTGCTTTACAAAACAATATTTTGCACCAAATCGCTTTTCCCGGGATAATCCGTATTAAAATGCAATCCGCGGCTTTCACGCCTAAACTGGGCGCCTTTTACAATTAAATATCCTACAGTAATCAGGTTTCTTAATTCACAAAGTTGCGGCGATACAGAAGTGGTTTGATATAGTTGTTCTGTTTCATTATGCAGCAGATCAAGTCTTTTCATGGCTCTCTCAAGCCTTTCATTTGTTCTTACTATTCCAACATAATCTGTCATTACTAATTGTAATTCTTTCAGGCTTTGAGTAATAAGGATCATTTCTTTTGGAGCATTCGTTCCTTTTGCATTCCAATCAGGAATAGACTCATTAAATTCTATGTAATTTATTTTATTTACAGATTCAAGATAACATCTGTGTGCAAAAACCATAGCTTCTAAAAGGGAATTACTGGCAAGCCTGTTGGCGCCATGAAGCCCTGTGCTGGCACATTCGCCGCAGGCAAATAAATTGAGGATTGAAGACCGGCCCCATTCATCTACTTTTATTCCGCCACAACTGTAATGAGCGGCCGGTGCTACCGGTATGTATTGTTTGGCAACATCAATGCCTATGGATTTACATTTTTCATAAATGTTAGGAAAATGATGAATAAATTTATTCGAATCCATCTTGGTACAATCAAGGAAAACATTTTCCGTACCATTAATTTTCATTTCATTATCAATAGCCCGTGCTACAATATCACGCGGAGCAAGATCTTTTCTTTCATCATATTTTTCCATGAAGGCTTCACCCTTTGTATTCCTTAAAATACCACCATCACCCCTCACTGCTTCTGTAATTAAAAATGCCTGGCCGCTTACCCCTGCTTCGTACAAAGCTGTCGGATGAAATTGAATGAATTCCATATTTTCTATTCTTCCTTTTGCCCGGTAAGTCATGGCTACTCCATCGCCGGTGGCAATAGAAGGATTGGTAGTTGTGCGATATGCCTGGCCGTTTCCTCCGGTGGCAAACAAAGTTATTTTTGATAATATTTTTTCTATCTTGTTTTTTTGTATGTTGAGCACATACACGCCAAAACATTCAATATCAGGAGTTGATTTGGTAACCAGGTAACCCAGATGGTGTTGCGTAATAATATCCACTACGAAACAATGGTTAATTAAATGAATGTTTGGTTTTTTTGCGATGGCGACAAGCAATGTGTCTTCTATTTCTTTGCCGGTTATATCTTTATGATGAAGGATTCGAAACTCACTATGTCCGCCTTCTTTTCCGAGGGCATATTCACCGGAATTATCTTTATCGAAATGAGCACCCCAATTTATAATTTCCTTTATTCTGTCAACACCTTCTTTTACTACAATCTCTACTATTTTTGGATCACATAAACCATCGCCGGCGATAAGTGTATCTTCAATATGCTTATCAAAACTATCTTTATCAAAATCAGTAACACCCGCAACGCCTCCCTGGGCATACTTTGTATTGGTTTCGTCGCTTACCGTTTTGGTGAGTATGGTAATTGTTTTATCCGGGCAATCCTGCGCAATTTTAAGGGCATAAGTTAATCCAGCGATTCCACTGCCTATTACTAAAAAATCTGTTTTCATAAACGAATATTTTTACCCTTTAATATCTTTTAGGGCGAACAAAGGTTCAAAGTTTTGGGAACATTCTCAAATGGAATTTTACAATAGGTCTGCATTGTGCAGAAATCCATAGACCCTTTTCATGAGTTATTAAGTAACTTCTCATTTATTATTTTCAGGAGATATCAGAGGTAGTTACTGCAGGTTCTACCCAGGCATTATTTTCTTTAAGCAACCCTACAAGTTCTTCTACAGCAATTTCTGCAGGCACATTTCTTTTTACCACTTCTTTTCCTCTGTATAAAGTTATCTTTCCCGGGCCACTGCCTACATAACCAAAATCCGCATCGGCCATTTCACCAGGGCCGTTAACAATACAACCCATTATGGCGATTTTAACCCCTTTTAAATGATTAGTAACCGCCCTGATTTTGGCAGTTGTTTCCTGCAAGTTAAAAAGTGTTCGGCCACAACTTGGGCAACTGATATATTCCGTTTTAGAAATTCTTGTTCGTGATGCCTGAAGAATTCCAAAAGCAATTGAATTGAGCAATTTGTAATCAGGAATTTTATTTTTACCCCCATAATAATAACCAAGACAAATGCCATTTCCAAAACCATCGATCAATAAAGCGCCGGTTTCTATTGCAAAGTGGATAAGCGTTTCATCCATTGTTTCCTTGTTGCTGCCGCAAATAATAATTGCAGGATTTTTAATTTCATGTTCATTTAATTCAAGAAACATCCTGCGTATGCTTTGTACTGCATTTTTGTTTGTTGTACTCACACAAATCACCGCGGTGCTATCATTCTTTATTTTATTATATAATTCTTCTTTGTCAAAATGAATATGACCTTTTGAATAACAATCGAGCATTACAAAATTAATTGATAATGATTTTTCAATCTTTCCATCCAAAAATTGTTGTTCATCAAATATGGGAAAACATTTTTCTTTATCTTCTATATTATTCCATGCATCAAAGTAATAAATGAGTTTTAAAGTGCCGGGCAAGGCAAAGTCAATAACCGTGTTTCCACAAAAAATAAAATCGGCCGCCATGTCGCCTATATTCCATTTATCGGTAATTGTATTGTATTTATATCCAATTTCCTGTAAGTCGGAAGGATTAATTTCCTTTTTCTTGCTAAAATCTGCAATCACTACAGGGACATTCTTACCGCCAATATTTTGAACGGAAAAAGTATTTCGCACATGTGTAGATGTTAATACGGGTATTAATTTAGAAACATCTTTTATTGCAGGCACATTAGCAATAATATTGGGAGAATATCTCTTCACTATATTTTTACAAACAGGAATTTCAAATTCAGGATCTTCTGTAAGTGAAACCCGGATCGTATCCCCAATACCGTCTTCCAGCAAAGCTCCAATACCGATTGCGGATTTTATTCTGCCATCTTCTCCATCACCTGCTTCTGTAACACCGAGGTGCAAAGGATAGTTATGGCCTAATTCTGAATACATTTTTTCTATCAGCAAGCGATACGCTTCAACCATTACAATTGGGTTGCTGCTTTTCATACTGAGTACAATGTTGTAATAATTTTCACCCTCAGCAATACGTAAAAATTCCATAGCGCTTTCCACCATACCAATAGCTGTATCTCCATACCGGCTCATGATCCTGTCGCTTAATGATCCATGATTGGTACCAATACGCATGGCGGTGCCATATTCTTTGCAGATTTTTACCAATGGCGTAAAACGGTTTCTGATTCTTTCGATTTCTTCTTCGTAATCCGCATTGGAATATTCAATCAGTTCAAATTTTTTCTTATCAACATAGTTGCCCGGATTTACCCTAACTTTCTCTACAATACGTGCGGCAATTTCTGCTGCATTTGGTGTAAAATGAATATCGGCTACTAACGGAGTAGCATACCCTCTTTTGCGCAATTCATTTTTAATATTTAATAAATTTTCTGCTTCTTTTTTGGAAGGTGCTGTAATGCGCACCAACTCTGCTCCTGCATTAATACAACGAATACTCTGTTCAACTGTTGCCAATGTATTCATCGTATCAGTTGTAGTCATCGTTTGTATGCGGATAGGATGAAAGTTGCCCAATATTAAATCGCCAACCTTTACTTCAAGTGTTGGAAGCCTTTTATATTCCGTCAGGGATTCAGCATACAATTCCATATTTTTTCAGATGATATTAAGTGGCAAAAATACAAAAAGAAGCCCATCCCCACCAACCATTGTGCAGGGTTGAGTTTCCACTGAAGCCCTTCCCGATGGGTAGAGTTGGAGAGCCTGACTTCAAAAAGGATAAGTCATTAAATAATGATGTAGCAGGATTTTCAATCCTAAAAGATCAATAGAATTGAAAAAAAACATCTGACCTAAGTTCTCCCTTCGGGGGTCATGGGGCTGCCTTTTACCAATCTTTCTCAGGGCTATTTGGAGCAGCAGCGCCTCTCATTTTATGAAGTTTATCCTGCAGTGCTTTTTCATTTTCAAGAAGTGATTTTAATTTTTCTTCCGCATCCTGTTTAGATATTTTTGAAGGTTGTGGTTTAGGCTCATTATTTTGTTGCTGATTATTTTTCTTTTGATCCTTTGGTTGTTGCTTTTTGTCTTTGTTATCTTTTTTATTCTGCTGCTGCTTCTGTTCCTTTAAAGCACGTTCCAAATTTTGGCGTGCATCTTCATCATTAGGGTTTAGTATTAATGCATTTTTATAAGCAATAATACATTCGGGAAGTTTTTTTTCTTTTTGATAGGCAACTCCTTTATTATAAAACGCCTGCTGTTTTATAGCATTATTATTTGCATTTTGAATCGCATTATCATATGATTTCGCTGCTTCTGCGGCATTATTATTTCTATAAAGCGCATTACCTAAATTATAATCCGCTATTTCATTTTTTTGGGAACCTTTTAAAGCATCACGGTATTCTTTTTCCGCTGCAGTAAAATTATTTTCCTTGTAAGCTTTATTCCCATTTATGATTGCTGATTTAGCATTTTGAGAAAATGAAGCATTACTTATTATCATAAAAAATAAAACTGCAACAGCATTTTTAATTTTTATTTTCCGTTTTTCCGAAACAAAAAATTCTACCAATAGTAAAATGAATGCCGCGGCTAAAATATATTGAAAATATTGTTTAAAGGAAGCAAAAGAATTGTCACTTAAAGTGGTGGCCTGGCCTATGCGTGATAATCTTTTCTTAATATTCCCTGCAACCTCCTCTGTATTATAATATAGCTGATAAATACCGTTTCCGGCTTTCGCAATATTGCTTAATTCTTCCTGATTTAATTTTGTTATAACCATTTGTCCTTTGGAATCTGTTTTATATTGACCAGTAGCAGGGTCCATAATTGGCGCTCCCTGGGGAGATCCAATACCAATAGTATTTACCATAATCCCCTGTTCGGCTAATTGTTTTGTAACCTTTATGGCATCTTCATCATGGTCTTCGCCATCGCTTATTAAAAGAACAGATTTATAGGTTTTTTCTTTGGGATTAAAAGCTGCGTAACTCATTTTTAATGCCTGGCTTATTACGGTACCCTGCGTAGGCACATCATCTGGAGATGCGGAAGCTAAATACATTTTAGCAGCGGTATGGTCAATAGTCATGGGCATTTGCAAATATGCCCGTCCAGCAAATATTACCAATCCTATTCTATCATCAGGTGAATTATCTATTATTGTTGAAATTACCTGTTTAGCACGCTCAAGCCGGCTTGGTTTAATATCCTGTGCCAGCATACTTTTGCTAACATCAAGCGCAATCATTATATCAGTTCCTTTTCTATTAATTTTTTGAGTTCCGTCAGGTTTTACCAAACCCGCTACCGCAAAAGCACAAAGAGCAAATGCTAAAATGAATAAAATGAATTTCGTTAAAAATTTTTTGGACGAATATTGGGCAGTTAATTCTTTTACTAAAGAAGGATCTCCAATCTTATTTGCTGTATTTTTTTTCCATTTAATCACCAGGAAATAAAACAATATCATTACCGGCAATGCCACCAGCGCAATTAAATATTCTATGTATTGGAAATGGATCATTTATTTCTGCTAAATTATAAATGAATATTTGTGAAGAAGTGTTAATTGTATTTAAAACTGCTAAATTGTTTTATTGTTTTATTGTTAATTTTAAGGTTGATATATAAACAGGAAGTCAGAAACAATTTATCAATTCACACAATTCACCCTACATCTCTCCTTTAAAGAATCCTAATTCTTTTAAGATTCCTTTAGTAATATTCATTCTTACGGTTTTCATATCAATATTTTTATCGGGCGATTTTACAAGCGTTACAAAGAAATAAACGTGCCTGTTTTCTTCTATCCATCCAACAACCCAGCCGATGGCGTTATTTTTTTCATCAAAACCCAACCCGGTTTTATAACTTAGTTTATAAAGGGTATTGTCTTCCATCAGCATTACATCACGAACCATTTGCTGTGCATATTTTTGAAAAGGAAGTTGGTCAAAATACAATTTACTCATTAAACCAAGTTGCTCATCCGGTGAAATTTTCAAATGATTATTGAGCCAGAAAGAATCAATGGGGCCGCTAATATCTTTGTTCCCATATTGGATTGAATCAACCCAAAGTTTCATAGTGTCTCTTCCAATACGTCTTGCAATTTCCTGGAAGTAGGGTACTGAAGAAACCCTGAAAGCTTCTTTCATGGTGAGATCTTTATTCCATTCCGGCACTTGTCTTTCTACACCGTCCCATTTTACCACCATATTTTCATCGGTGATCTTTCCGGTTTGTACCCCAATTAACGAGTTTACAATTTTAAAAGTTGAAGCCGGCAAAACCCTTTGTGTATCGAGTTTCATATTGTAAACTGTGATACTTCCGGATCGATTGTCCAATAAAGAAAAACTTCCATCCACATGAGCGGAATCGAAATATTTTTTAAGATCGTTATTGATTTTGGCTTTATTTAATGTGCAGGAAACAAAACTAAACACAAAAACAGAGAGTAATAAAAAGGGTATTTTATTCATGATAACAGAGTCAATATTTATTAAAGGAGATTTATTTTTTTTCTTCATAATGAAGGGCAGTTGCGCTCAGGGCTTCGAAAAAATCTTTTCCATATTTTCTGATGATGGGTTCTTTTAAAAATTGATATACCGGTACTTTTAATTTTTCGCCCAATTTACATGCAGCGCTGCAAAGGTCTTCGCGGGGTTCATAATTTACTAATTCCGCTTTGGAGGTTTTCTTTATTCTGATAGGGAATAAATGGCAGCTGATTGGTTTTTTCCAGGAAATTTTTCCATCATTATATGCCTGTTCAATTCCGCATTTTACAATTCCTTTTTGATCAACTGTGCCATAGGCACACATTCCATTGCTGACAATAGGGGTAACCCAGCCAAATTCCTGGTCATAAGTATATTTCCCTTCGCGCTCAATTTGTAATTTTCCTTCTTTGGTTAGATAAGGCTGAACTGCGTTATAGACTTGTGCCAGCTCTTTGAGTTCATTGTTTTCCAATGGAGCCCCGGCATCTCCATCCACACAACAACCTCCTTTACATTTTACCAGGTCGCACACAAATTGCTCCTCAATTATTTGGTCGCTAATAAGAATATCATCTATGACAATCATTTTGCAAAAGTATGAAAAACCCTTTTCCTCTAAAGAGGAACTTGGATTCGATTTAAATAAAAATTTGTGTCAGGCCCCTCCTTTGGAGGGCAGGGAGGCCTTCCATTTCAAGGTATTAATGATATGCTTCATGTCTTCTTGTAGAAAAGCATTTACAGGGCGCAAGGAATCTTCGTTAGGCGTGACATCAAAATACAAAGCGCCTCTTAAAAAATGATGCAGGGTATCTGATAAAAAAAATTGATTAGCTGTTGCGACATTTCCTGATAGATGAAAAAATATGCCGCTTACATGGTTAGGTGTACGCATTAAACTGTCCTGAATAGAATATGCTTTTATATCGTTTTTATAAGTCAGGTTGTAAGCGTCATTTACCATTTTTTCAAAATCATTTTTCCCTAAAGAATCCCTGTAACTGCCACCGGGAGTTTTTACTTTATAATCTGAAGTACCGCCAATGTTTTTATAGCTGATGTAAATTTTGCCATTGAATTGAGGAAATACGATGTTGATCCAATATGGATTTTTTGAAGCGCTTTCGAAATAAGCGGAATCCTTTGCTATACTGGCGTATACGGGGTATTCAAAAGTATAGGGATATCCCGGCTCATTAAATGTTGTATATTCTCTTTTTGGAAAATCTATTTTATAATACCCTTGTTTTTTTGAGGTATAGGTTGAATTGCAACTGATAAGAAAAGCAAGAAGAATTAAAGAGAAAGTATTTTTCATCACCAAATTTTTTTTCAACATAATTGTATTTATAATTCTTCTTTTTGTTTTATAGTAATCTTAACTTTTTCAATCCGGTTTTTATTAATTTCAAGCGGTGTGAAAATATAATTATTTGTAATAAATTCTTCATTAACTTTCGGAAATTCACCCGCGATTTCCAAAACCAACCCGCCAAGAGAATCACTTTCTCCCCGAAGAAGATCAAAAGTATGCAAGGGAATATTTAATATTCTGCATACATCCTGAATCATAGTTTTTCCTTCAAAAATGTAATTATAATCATCCAGTTTTTTATTGCCACTATGTTCATCATCAAATTCATCCTGGATATCACCTATAATTTCTTCCATAATATCTTCAAGAGTGATAATGCCCGAAGTGCCTCCAAATTCATCTACTACTACTGCTATGTGAATTCGTTTATTCCTGAAATCCTGTAGCAAGTCTTCTATTAATTTCTGCTCATGCACATAAAATACAGGCCGCATAAGCGGATGCCAGTCATAATTTTCTTCCTTGTTTAGGTGTGGTAATAAATCTTTCGTATGCAACATGCCCACGATTTCATCAAGGTTACTTTTGTAAACAGGCAACCTTGAATAAGACATTTCCTCAACTTTATTGATTACATTTCTAAAAGAAGTATTCATTTCTATACCACTTACGTCGAGGCGTGTACGCATAGTTTGCTTTACTGTTGTATTGCCAAATTTTCGTATGCCCTTTAGAATTTGTTTTTCTTCATTGCTGGCTTCATGCTCTGGTAATAGATCTATCGCGTAATCAAGTTGGGTATCATCCATAGATGAGGAGCCGGATTGAAAACCGCTTTCAATTTTGTCACTCAGATTCACCAGGCGTATGCTTATTTTATAAAAAATCCTGTTGAAAATATCAATTATCAATGAAGCGGTTGAAGCAAACCAGATTTTATGATGCGTAGCCCATACTTTTGGAAGTACCTCGCCAAACATTACCAAAACAGAAGTAACTACTATTACTTTTATCACAAACTCTAATAAAGAATTGAGGCCAAGTGTGGTAACCCATTCATGCATTAATGAATTTGAGATTAGTATGATTCCTATATTCACAAAACAATTGGCAATAAGCATTGAAGCCAGCAATGATTTAGGCGTTTCCAGCAAGTTTACAATTCGTTTGTAAGAAGGTTGCTGCCTTGTTTTAAGCATATTGATATCCTTAAAAGTCAAAGAAAAAAATGCTACTTCTGATCCTGCCAATAAAAAAGACAATAGAAACAGGATTAATAAAATAAAAACAAGGATAGTTGTTGCAGCAGGTGTAATGGCTAAAATTGTAATCAATTGATAACTATTTTCAATGACCGAATGATAATCCAAAACAAAGAATTTTAGTTAAAGATGCAGAATAATTTATTAAAAAATTCCAGTGGTTACAATTTTATTCAGGTAATTTTTCGGTGCCTTCATCCAGGGAATTATCAGTCCCCGGAATAGGCTCATTATGTTCCTCTCCGGTATGCATGTCCGCGCGTTTATCAAGCATGATCAGGTTGTCGGCAATAATTTCTGTTGACACTTTTTTATTGTGATCCCTGTCTTCCCAATATCTTGTTTTTAAACGTCCTTCTATGTAAACAAGGCTACTTTTATGCAGGTATTTCTGCGCAAGTTCTGCCAGTCCGCGCCACAACACAATGTTGTGCCATTCAGTTTGAGAAATTAATTTACCGTTTTTGTCTTTATAAGTTTCTGTGGTAGCCAAAGGGAATTTTGATACAGGAATATTCCCTTCAAGATATTGGATATCCGGATCCTTACCCAGGTTACCAATTAAAACCACCCTGTTTACTCCACGCATAAGTTCTTATTTTCTTCTGTTAAAAATTATCTTGAAACAAATTTAAAGATACATTTTTTTTTCGGTCAAATAAGTTGCAATAAATTTAGGAACCGGAAGTTTGTTGAGTTGGTTTTCAGATACCAAACGGAATTGACCCGGATTTTCTAAAGGCTTTTTCAATTCAATGTAAAAAAACCGGCCTCTTATAAGCC
>DATCMY010000125.1:0-8904 GCA_036565505.1 Hanamia sp. | reverse complement strand
GGCATTATATAGTGCCACATACTTCAGGATCAAAAGTTTCCAAAATATTAAGTTTACTGGAAGGCTATAAGGAACAATACCAGGATAAGGGAATCATTCCGGAAATTAATTCAACATTTGAATTAAATTTATTCAATACATTCCGTTGTTACATGGATATTGAAAATCATTTTCCGGTACGCTTTGTAGAACATACGGATCCAAGAGGCGCTTTTGTAGAAGTGATCCGCCTGAATATAGGCGGACAGGTTTCTTTTTCCACCACCGTGCCCGGCATTACGCGGGGCAATCATTTTCATACAAGAAAAATAGAACGTTTTGCCGTGATAAAAGGAAAAGCTTTAATTCAATTAAGGCAAATTGGAACCAATAAAATATTGAATTTTGAATTAGACGGAAAAGAATCCGCTTATGTAGATATGCCTGTTTGGTACACCCACAATATTAAGAATACCGGGGAAGAAGAATTATATACCATTTTCTGGATCAATGAATTTTATAATCCTGGTGACCCCGATACTTTTTTTGAAACGGTGTAAACATTCTCGCAGATTCTCGCAGATAAATCCCCGAAAATCTGCGCCTTAAATCTGCGTTAATCTGCGAGAAATACTCCTCGTAAATTAGCGGGAAAAAAACAAAATCGATGACAGAAAACGAAATATCATATTTAATCAGGGGATCTGTATTTAAAGTATATAATGCAATCGGCCCCGGTTTACTTGAGTCAGCTTATGAAATGGCATTAGCCTATGAATTAAGAAAAGAAGGATTAGAAGTTAAGTCACAATTAGGCCTACCTTTCAGGTATGAAGAGGTGAAATTGGATGTCGGATATAGAATAGATTTATTAGTAAATGATAAAGTAATTGTAGAGATCAAATCAGTAGAAGTATTGGCAGATGTGCATTACAAACAACTATTAACTTATTTGAAGCTATCGGATTGCAAATTAGGATTACTTATTAATTTTAATACTTCAAAAATTGATGAAAATATTAAAAGAGTTGTCAATAATTTATAAAATCACCGTAAATCAGCGTCTTAAATCTGCGTTCATCTGCGAGAAAAAATTTTCTTAAATCAGCGAGAAAAAAACACAATAAATGAAAGAGAAATTAAGAGTAATGACCGTTGTAGGCACACGGCCCGAGATCATTCGGCTATCCAGGGTTATGGCAGCCCTGGATACATCAGAAGCGATTGAACACATTATAGTTCACACCGGCCAGAATTATGATTATGAATTAAACCAGATTTTCTTTGAAGATTTAGGCATTCGTAAGCCCGATCATTTCCTGGATGCAGCCGGATCCACCGCCACAGAAACCATTGGCCGGATTTTAATAAAAATTGATCCTTTGCTGGAAAGCGAAAAACCCGATGCATTTTTAGTACTTGGAGATACCAATAGTTGCCTCTGCGCCATTCCCGCCAAAAAACGGCATATCCCTATTTTTCACATGGAAGCAGGTAACCGTTGTTTCGATCAGCGCGTGCCCGAAGAAACCAATAGGAAGATCGTGGATCATATTTCAGACATCAATTTAACCTATAGCGATATTGCCAGGGAATATTTATTACGGGAAGGTTTATCAGCAGATAGAATTATAAAGACCGGTTCACCAATGTTTGAAGTATTGACTCATTATTTACCTGCAATTGAATCCTCAGATGTTTTGAAAAGATTGGGATTGGAAGAAGGAAAATATTTTGTTGTTTCCGCACATCGTGAAGAAAACATCAACAGTGAAAAGAACTTTACCGGCCTGATGGAAAGCCTGAATTTGATAGCGGAAAAATATCAATTTCCAATCATCGTGAGCACACATCCGCGCACACGTAAAAAAATTGAGGAGAAAAAGATTCAGACGCGTCCTGAAGTGCAGTTCTTAAAGCCCTTAGGATTTAATGATTACAATGCGCTGCAAAAGCATTCCTATGCAGTATTGTCCGACAGTGGAACCATTTCAGAAGAATCATCCATTTTAAATTTTCGGGCATTGAACATAAGGGATGCGCATGAGCGCCCCGAAGCCATGGAGGAAGCATCAGTGATGATGGTAGGATTAAATCCGGAACGGATTTTACAAGGCTTAATCCAATTGCAATCTCAGCAAACGGGCCAGCAGCGCAATTTTAGGCCAGTATCTGATTATTCAATGCCAAATGTTTCCGAAAAAATGGTTCGTATTATTTTGAGCTATACAGATTATATCAACAGGGTAGTGTGGGAAATATAAATTGCCCATTAGTATTTCCCGGGGGTCAGGCCACTCCCGGTTGCCAGACCCCTACGAATAAAAACATTGCTCGCAGATCAAAAACCCCGCAGATTCAACTTATAAAAAAATCCCCGGAAATCTGCGCCTTAAATCCCCGTCAATCCGCGAGAAAAACTTCTCTCAATCGATTCGAATCCCCCGGGTGTCAGGCCACTCCAGTTGGCCAGACACCTACGAATAAAAACTTCTCTCGCAGATAATCGCAGATCAGGAACCCGCAGATCCACGCAGATCGAAGACTCCGAAAATCAGCGCCTCTTCAATCTGCCAATCTGCGCCAATCAGCGAGGTAAAAAATCCCCGTCAATCAGCGAGAAAATCTTCATTATCAGGGAGCAACCCCTTTGCGCCTCTGCGTGAAAAATTACCCCATAGGTTTCAATCGATTCGAAGCCCCAGGGGTCAGGCCACTCCCGGTGGCCAGACCCCTACGAATAAAAACATTGCTCGCAGATCAAAAACCCCGCAGATTCAACTTATAAAAAAAATCTCCGGAAATCTGCGCCTTAAATCCCCGTCAATCACCGAGAAAATAAAGCGGGAAAATAAAGTGGGAAACTTCTTCCCAAATCAGTCATAAAAAAACCAGCCCAATAAATTTAAAATAATTGAGTAATTTTACTCACCTTATTGAGTAATTTGTAAAATTATGTATGAACGTCCACCACTAAAGGATCTTATAAATCGGATGAAAGAACCACGCCGCTTTATCCAGGTACTTATGGGGCCCCGGCAGGTAGGTAAAACCACCATGATTATTCAATTACTGGATCATCTGAAATCAGGCTATCTATTTGAAACAGCGGATGCCATACCGGCTTCTAACTCCTTATGGTTAGAGCAGGTTTGGGAAAGTGCCAGGCTTAAAATGGATCAGCATCCGGATGAAGATTTTTTATTGGTGATAGATGAAATTCAAAAAATTAATAACTGGAGTGAGATCATAAAAAGTTTATGGGATGAAGATACCAATACCGGCAGAAAACTGAAATTGATTTTATTAGGTTCATCCAGGCTTTTAATGCAACAAGGGTTAACAGAATCCTTAGCCGGCCGTTTTGAAAGTACTTACCTCGGGCATTGGTCATTCAGTGAGATGCACGGGGCCTTCGGCTGGACTGTGGAACAGTTTGTATGGTTTGGCGGTTATCCCGGATCAGCGGATTTAATTACCGATGAGGAACGCTGGAAAAACTATGTGGCAAATGCTTTAATTGAAACGAGCATTTCCAAAGATATATTGATGCTGACCAGGGTTGATAAGCCTGCATTAATGAAGCGGCTGTTTGAACTGGGTTGCTTATATTCCGGGCAGATATTATCGTTTACTAAAGTTCAGGGTCAATTGCAGGATGCGGGGAATACAACCACCTTATCGCATTATTTATCACTTTTAGACAAGGCGGGTTTGCTGGCAGGACTTGAAAAATATGCTGCTGACATTATTCGCAAACGCTCATCAAGCCCCAAATTCCAGGTTCACAATACGGCTTTGATCAGTGCACAGCGCAATGAATTTTTTGAAGAAATTAAGGGGCAACCGGCTAAATGGGGAAGAATGGTTGAATCAGCCATTGGGGCGCATTTTGTAAATGCGGCACCTGTTGCAGGGTTTAACGTTTATTACTGGAGGCATAGGAATGAAGAAGTGGATTTTGTATTAGAAAAACGTAGTAAAATAGTGGCTTTGGAAGTAAAAACCGGGGCAGATGATTATACTTCCGGAATGAAGGCCTTCAAAGATCAGTTTAATCCTGATAAAATATTATTAATTGGTAAAAAAGGGATGCCATGGCAGGAATTATTAAAAATGAATCCGGCTGAGCTGTTTTAAATTATCTTCCCGGAGATAAAAAATTAGCAGGAAAATCTCCTCGTCAATCTATTCGAATCCCTGTCAGGCCACTCCGGGTGGCCAGGCCCCTACGAATAAAAGCATCTCTCGCAGATTATCGCAGATCGAAGACCCCGAAAATCTGCGCCTTAAATCCGCGTCAATTAGCGACACCCCTTTGCGCCTCTGCGTGAAAAATTACCCCATGGGTTTCAATCGATTCGCAGCCCAGGGTGTCAGTCCAACTCCCGGTGGCTAGACACCTACGAATCAACTCCATATTATTACAAATCCTGGCTCTCTCGCAGATAAGTTTTCGCTAATCACGCAGAAAAAAAATCAGCGAAAATCTGTCCATTAAATCTTTGGGTATCAGCGAGAAATATCCCTTACCGTAAGTATGATAATTGTACTTTAATTTATGGTAAATCGTGAAGCAGCAAAAGAATTAAAATCTTAAGTAGCCAATTCAAAAGATGAGGCCGTTTAGGCCTCTGGCAAGCGGCATACAACATGATCACGAAGCAACGGCAAGAGAAAAATACAATAATTCAATAATTATAAACCACAGATATACTAAATAGGGAATATTACCGTTTGTTCCAAATCAAATACCAATTCATATAATTTGTATTTACCATTTGAGTAAATATTATATCCCTAATCTTGTATAAATATTTCTACACGAATTTTTTTTCAATATTCATGGATCAGGTATTTCCTTTAAAATCAATATATAAATATTTAATCAATATATTTGCATCAAAAAGCATTTTTCTCAATTATAGCCTAGGATTGAGAGAGATAAAATGACGGAAATTTTTAAATATCAACCAGGTTTTTTTGGTGTTTTTGAAAAATAATATCCAATTGTTAAAATATGGCTTAATTTTGGCTTACCAAATATTTTAATTTTTATGGAAATTATTAATATATACATAATTAATTGGTGATGACCTCCTTTGACCCTATAAACAGAATCTATTACCTTCTTAAAAATAAATCAACCGTTCCCAGGGGAATAATATTTATTTTAGACGTATTGATCTGTGATATGGCGCTGCTTTACGCTTATGCATTGCGGTTCAATATGAATTTTACCCGCATTTATCAGCAGGATATACTAATTCCATTGTTAATGGTTACTGTGCTAAACATTCTTTTTTTCAGGGTATTACGTACCTATGAAGGTATTATCCGTTTATCAAGTTCCAGGGAAGGCCTCAGGTGTGTCTCCGCGGTATTTTTCTCTTCCTTTGTTTTATTGGTTTCTATTGCAATTTCATATGTTTCGAATTTGCCTTACATCGTTCCTTTTTCAGTATTGATCATTTACTTTTTTACCGCCTCTTTTTTAATTTTTGGCTATCGTCTTTGGGTAAAAGACCTCTATCATAGAAGTATAAAAACGAAATTAATGGGTGAAAACGTACTGGTATATGGAAAAACAAAGAAGCTCGCGCTTTTGAAAAAAAACATAGAATCCATTGCTGACCGTCAATACCAGGTGTTTGGGTTTATTGCTGACCAGGAAATTTTATGGGGAAAATCAATTGACAATGCCAAAATTTATTCTTTTGATCAGGTAAAAACAATGGCCCCGAAAAATAACGTAAAAATTCTCTTCCTTGCTGCGGATGATCTCGAAATAGAAAAGAAAAATGAGATCGTGGATTTTTGTTTGGCCAATGACATCACGGTAAAAGTGGTTCCCCCAGTTCAAAAATGGGTAGATGGGCATTTGCAAATTAGCCAGTTGAAAAACATTAGAATTGAAGATCTTTTGAATCGCCCAAGCATTAAGCTGGCGCCCGAACAGGTACAGGAATACTTAACCGGGAAAAGAATATTAATTACCGGTGCGGCAGGGTCTATAGGCAGTGAAATTGTGAAACAGTTGGCAGGAATTGATGTGGAACAGCTTATTCTTTGCGACAGCCGGGAAACAGGCCTTTATGAACTGCAACATCAGCTTCAGCAATTAATAGGGGAAAAAGAAAATATAATTGTTCGTATTTGCAATGTGAGGCATATGGAAATCATGGAACATCTTTTTAAAACCTACAAACCGCAGATTGTCTTTCATGCGGCGGCTTACAAGCATGTCCCTTTAATGGAAATGCATCCTTGCGAAGCGATCATGAATAATGTGTTGGGTACTAGGGTGGTCGCAGATCTTTCAGTTAAATATGGCGTTGACCGTTTTGTATTCATTTCTACCGATAAAGCCATCAATCCTACCAATGTAATGGGTGCTTCCAAAAGGATTGCTGAAATGTACGTAGGCGAATTGCAAAACAGCCAAAGGCAGTCGGCGGAGCGTGATTTAGGAAGTTTTGATGTTAAGGAGGAAGATATTTTTTACAAAAAAGGGGTTACTAAATTTATTACTACCCGTTTCGGGAACGTGTTGGGCTCCAATGGCTCTGTGATTCCTCGTTTTCAGGAACAGATAGATAAGGGTGGTCCGGTTACGGTTACCCATCCTGAAATTACCAGGTATTTCATGACCATACCGGAAGCGTGCTCCTTAGTTTTGGAAGCAGGTACTATGGGAAAGGGGGGCGAAATATTTGTATTTGATATGGGGGAACCGGTAAAGATTGTTAACCTGGCCTCCAAGATGATAAAACTGGCGGGTTTAATTCTGGGTAAGGATATTCAAATAGATTTTATCGGCTTAAGGCCCGGCGAAAAATTGTATGAAGAATTACTGAACATCAATGAAGAAGTGATTCCTACCCATAACAAAAAAATTATGATTTCCAGGGTTAGTAATGCAGGAGTAAATAATATTGCCAATAGTATTGACCATTTAATAGGTCTTGCTTTGCAAAATAAAAATACGGCGGTGGTAAAGCAGATGAAAGTGATAGTGAGGGAATTTAAAAGTAAAAATTCCGATTATGAAAAACTGGACGGGGTAGAGGTGCCCGTGCTCAGTTTGGTTTCGGAAAATAATGAATCATAATTTCAAAATGGGTTCATTAAGAGAATTCAATGAAAATGATTTTTTTCTATTTATATTCAAAAACATACATACCTTTAACAATTTTATCAATATTTTATACCCATACTTTTAAATATATATTATGAAGATTACTTTTATTAAAAAATGCACATTAACAGGAGCATTACTTCTTAGCTCTGTAATAATGTTTGCCCAGGCGCCATTTACTGGCACCAGCCAGTTTAGAAAATTTTCTATTGGGATCAATGCCGGGCTTCTAAGGCCTTCACTTATCATGGGAGGGTCCAATGATTTTACCAAACCACTATATACTTTTGGTTTTGGCGGTAATTTAAAATACCAGTTTACTCATCATTTCGGTGTGCAGGCAGATCTTTTAACCGGCAAATTAAAAGGAAACAATAGTAAGGATTATTGGAATGGTGCGCCGGCTAACGACAGAGCAATTTCATCTTTTAGTACTAAGATGTCTATAGCGGCAAGTTTAAGTGGTGTATATGCCTTTGGAAATATAAACTGGCTCAGTAAGAAAACGACTGTGGTTCCTTATATAACAGCGGGTGGCGGTATCGCCTCATATAAGCCTATAACTGTAGCAAGAGGTACTCCACCTCCACCTGAAGTTGCCTTTAATGGTGGCAAAGCTTTAAACAATTTTTTTGTTCCTGTAGGCATTGGTCTTAAATTCAGTCTTTCTGAAATGGTAAATCTGGATTTAGGTTACAGGGCAAATATTATTGATAATGATAATTTTGATGGAACGTACACACATGCAAATGTACATAAGGATAAGTTTTCTTATGGATTTCTGGGAATTGAATTCGCTCTGGGAAATAAATCAAAGCCGCAACTAATGTTTGATAACCCTGCAGCAAGGATGAACGATATATTACAGGGTGGAATAAATAATGTACAGACCCAGGTAGATAGTTTACGCAAAGGTATGATTGATACTGATGGTGATGGTGTAGCTGATATTTTTGATAAAGAACCTAATACTCCAAAAGGTTGTGCGGTTGATTCTCATGGCGTAACCCTGGATACTGATGGTGATGGTGTTCCCGATTGCAAAGACAAACAATTGATTACTCCTACAGAATGTCAGCCGGTAGATGCAGATGGCGTAGGTAAATGTCCTGATCCTGAATGTTGTAAAAACATGGCAGCAAATGCAAACGCATGTAATTTGGGTGATCTGCCAAGTATTTCATTTAAGAATAGGTCTCTTGCCTTAAGCAGCGATGCCAAAGCAATGTTGGCTACCGTAGCTTCCAAATTGAAGAATAGCGCCGGTTGTTCTATTACTGTTACAGGTTATCCTGCAGCAACTAAAGCTTCTCAGGCACTGTGCAACAAAAGAGTGAATGCTATAAAAGCCTACCTCTCCGAAAAAGAAGGAATCAGTGAAGACAGGATCATTACCAATTGCGAACCCGGTGGTGGAGATGTAAATACAGTAGACATTAAAACAAATACCAATTAATAATTAGAAACAATTATTATATAGCTTGTTAAAAATATAAGCTAAAAATATAAGTTCTCTCAAAACCCTTCCCCGCGAAGGGTTTTGTTTTTGGTGTATTCCCCATATTGTGAAAAACATACTTTCCTGGTTAAAATTCCTGCAAATCAGCGGGGCGTTTCGGTGGCGTTGGCCCGGACAAACGAGGGTTGTCCTTGATTTTTTGCTTGTTCGATTTATTTCGGGTTTCTTTTGCATCAAGGCAGTGTGTCACGAATGGAATGTAATTGATAGTTCTTTTCAATACTGTATAGAAGATGGTAGTAGGTCTACCGCATACGTTGTGCAGACG
>DATCMY010000124.1:0-1832 GCA_036565505.1 Hanamia sp. | reverse complement strand
GTTAAAAGGCCCGTAAGAATAATTTTATGCATTTAATGTGTGTTTACAATTAATTTGACCTGATAAAAGTAGGGAAAATATAAAGAATGTTAACAGCATATCTTAAAGGGAAACCTGTTGGAATTGCCGGAAAAAACAGGCAAAATACTCATAAAGAACCGGGTACCCGTAATATTTTTTTGTGCTAAAGTTAATTTAATCTCCTCTGGCTTCATTAAATCATTTAAAGTTATAGGTATAGGCGTTTAGTTGTCCCTCTGAGATTGCTTATAGTAAACGTTTTGGAGAATTTTGAACCATCTTTTTTAGGAGTAAATCAAAGACTGACCCCATATTATTGCGCCTGTTGTACCGGTAATGGTATTCATCCAGATAGCCCTGCATATGTTCTTTGCTACAATGATGATGAATACCTCTAAGCCATCCTTTTAGATTCATAATATGAGTATGCATGTTTTTAAAATTTTTCCCGTCCTCAGAAATCACTTGTTCCAATTTGGGGAATTCTTGTTTAAGTGGTGTATATCCTTTCCATTTATCTGCAATAATTCTGGTTTCTTTTGATACATATTTTCTCAAAAACTCACCCAATTCTTTTGCAGATGCATGTTCTATTAATTGTGCATATGCCCTACCAACTCCATCTCCAACAATCTCTAATGCCACCACTATAAGTTTTTTATCTCCTATAGACCTGCCCCGATTATGTTCCTCCGAACCGCCTATTCAAAACTCATCCACATGTACCAAGCCTGTCAAAGGGTTCTGTAAGCTGCTTTGCATAGCTTGCTGGATTTTCCATTTGAATCCCCAACAGGTTTTTTGCCTTAATTCAAATTCCCTGCTTAATTCTAATGTGGACATCCCTTTCTTTTTAGTCCCTATTTTAAAGACAATATGAAAGGCTATCAGTAAAGAAAATTTCACTTTATCAAACATCGTTCCAGCAGTAGGACTCTCATCATTCTTACATTTAAGACATCGGCGATTATAGTGTTTACTTCCTTTAATAAATTTTTCATTTTCACAACGTCTGCATTTATAGCCTTGCTCCCATTTTAGGTCAGCTATATATTTCAGACAGTCTTCTTCAGTTTTGAAATGCTGGTTAAATTTTATTGAGTTCATTCCGGTAAATTTATCCCGATTTTCCATAATTAAAGCTATGAAAATATGGGATAACTAAACGCCTATACCTATAAAGTTAATTAAGTAAGTATCCACTGCTAAATGGCTCTCCCGCAAAGCCCCGGATATTTTCCTGTTTATTTATTATTTGCAGAATTAAAAGTATAAGTACCGTCTGAAAATTGCCAGGATTTAAAATTCGGAATCAGTTTTGTGGTGTGTATTTCAAAATGTCGCGCCCCGGTTAGTGTCCTCACAAACCGGCGACCATTGAAAGGCACCCGTTTTATGAGAGTAATTTATTTAAACTAAAAAGATGAATTATGAATGAGACTATAGAGAAATTAACCGGAATAACTGCTGATTGTTGTGTAACTATTTTATTGAGAACACATCGTGGCTTTCCTGGTAATGAGAAAGATGCCATTGTGTTAAAAGACCTGGTAAAAGAAGCGGAAACAACTCTTCTTGCCAGGTACGATAAGCAGTTGGCCACTTCTATTATTGATAAGATAAACAACCTGGCCGCTACTATTGATCACCAGCAGAATTTAGAAGGTATGGCGCTTTTTGTAAATGAAAATATTGCAGAATATTTACGCCTGCCCATAGAGATTGAAAACAAGGTAGTAATTAATAGATCCTTTGCTACAACGCCCCTGGCAAGAGCGCTGCATGCCGCATATTCTTATTATGTATTAACA
>DATCMY010000123.1:0-10662 GCA_036565505.1 Hanamia sp. | reverse complement strand
GACATGAATGATGCTCCAAAATTTGAATTTGATTTTTCTCTCGTTAATCCCAATAAAAAGAAAGCTGAGCATTTTGAAACTACTTTTAAAATAAAAGCCAAACAATTATTTCAGAAGATTGAAGAAATGAAATTAAAAAATGAACCTGCATTTTCCTTCAAACTTTTTGAAAAGTATCCCGATAAAATTGAGGAGGTAATTCCTGATTACCATAATTCTCATGGGCAACTTTATGATGTATCAAGAGTAAAACAAAAATTGGAACCGGCCCGCTCTGTAGTAGACCTCCACATAGAAAAATTAACTGATAACTGGAAAGGCCTCAGCAATTTTGAAATACTTACTATTCAATTGAGCAATTTTGAAAAATATTATAATCTTGCTATCGCCCACCGTCAGCCTAACCTCATAGTAATTCACGGTGTAGGAACCGGGAAACTCCGCAATGAAATTCATGAGATATTAAAAACTAAAAGAGAAGTTAAAAGCTTTGCCAATCAGTACCATACTAATTTTGGTTTTGGTGCCACTGAGATTTTTTTTCAATATTAAAACCTTTTATCTTTTTAGAATTTAGAATGGATGACTCAATCTCAAATTAAAATCTAAAATCTTCCATCTTCAAACTTTGTAACTTTGCAACACTGCAAACCGGGTTATCGCTTCCCGCTAAATAGCGGGAGGAGGAAAGTCCGGCCAGCGTAGGGCGACACACCGGTTAACGGCCGGTCCATATATAATATAGGGGAGAGAGTGCCACAGAAAATAACCGCCACGTTCCGTTTCCGGCGCGTGGTAAGGGTGAAAACGCGAGGTAAGAGCTCACGATGTCAGGAAGTAATTTCTGAGATGGGTAAACCTTGTGTGCTGTAATGCCACGTATATCCCGTTTTGCGCAATTGCGCAAGGTAAGCTGCCCGTTTACTCCTGAGTTTTCGGGAGCGGGAAGGGTAGGCAGCAAGATTGTTGCAGTAATGTAACAGCAAGATAAATGATAGCCACCCGTTGAAAAACGGGATACAAAATCCGGCTTACAGGTTTGCAGTAATTTATTAAAAGGTGATCTGAAAAGATTGCCTTTTTTATTTTTATAATGACTCTTTTAGCCGGTAAACAGGACTTTTTAATAATTCTTTTATCAACCAAATAAATCACTACTGAGGTACCTGTCGCCACGATCGCAGGCAATGAAAACAATAATTCCTGATGATAATTCATTGGAAAGCCGGATAGCTGCTGAAGCTGCGCCACCACTGCTCATGCCCGCAAAAATGCCTTCTTCTTTAGCAAGCTTACGGGTCATATCTGTAGCTTCCTCCTGAGTTACATCCATTATCCTGTCGACCCTTTTTGGCTCAAAAATTTTTGGAAGATATTCAACAGGCCATCTTCTTATCCCTGGTATAGAAGAATCTTCGGAAGGCTGGCAACCTATGATTTGAATATTTTTATTTTGTTCCTTGAGAAATCGGCTGCATCCCATGATGGTTCCTGTGGTGCCCATGGAACTTACAAAATGGGTAATGCCCCCATCTGTGTCTCTCCATATTTCCGGACCGGTAGTTTTGTAATGTGCTTCATAATTATCTGGATTGGAAAATTGATTTAATAAAAAGAAATCACCCGAAGCAGCTTTTTCATCAGCATAATCTCTGCAACTTTCTATGCTTTCCAGTAGGGTAACTTTTGCACCAAAAGCTTCCATTGTCAATACACGCTCACGCGTAGAATTGGTTGGCATCGCCAGTTCAATTTCTATTCCATATAATTTTGCCATCAACGCCAATGCTATACCTGTATTCCCGCTGGTGGCTTCTATCAGCTTTGAATTTTTATTAATATCCCCACGCTGAAGAGCGCTTCGTATCATATTCAGGGCTGGCCGGTCTTTTACACTTCCTCCCGGATTATTTCCTTCCAGTTTTGCAAAAATTTTTACACGGGGATTTGAATTTAATCGTTGAAGCTCGACCAACGGCGTATTGCCAACGGTATCTAAAATAGTTGCCATAATTTTTTAATAATTTACAATTTTGCCTTCTATTACAGTAATTTCCGGATTGTGATACACTAATGAGCCGTGGGGAATGCTTTTGGTAAGCCATACATTACCACCAATAACACTATGATGGCCTATAACGGTTTCGCCACCTAAAATAGTAGCCCCGGAATATATAATTACATGATCCTCTACTGTAGGATGGCGCTTAATAGAGCCTAAAGATTTATCTACACTTAACGCACCTAAGGTAACGCCCTGGTAAAGTTTTACATGATTACCAATATGTGCAGTTTCCCCAATTACAATACCGGTACCATGATCAATAAAAAAGTGATCACCTATTACTGCTCCGGGATGAATATCAATCCCCGTCTTTGAATGAGCGTGTTCTGTGAGTATTCGCGGAAGCAGTGGAACTTTCAATAATAATAGTTCATGTGCAATACGATAAAAACACAAAGCATAAAATCCCGGGTAAGCACGAATAATTTCAAACTCTGACCTTGCAGCCGGATCGCCTGTCAATAAAGAATGTAAATCGGAATTTAATACACGGTATAAATCAGGAATTTTTTCAAAAAACGTTCTGGCTATTTCGTCGTTATTGCAAATTTTGCATGCCCTTGTGGCGTTTAAAATATGTATAAGATCAGCTTCCAGTTTTTTATATTCTTTTTCTATTTCTTCTGTTGAAGCATAGTAAGAAATGGATAATTCCGGGTACAACAGACCTATAAGACGCGATGCCCATGCAGCAATAATTTTATTGGCGGGTATAATTTCTTTATGTTGTTGCTTATTAAAAAGTTGATTGAAAAATTTTATATTCATTCTTAAATTATTCTCTTTAAAATTTCATGGAGCACAGTTGTTGTATATAAAATGAATTAATGGTCATATCTATTTGCCCTGTCTTAAATATTTTATTTTTTGCAAAACTAACGAAAGAGGTTATGCTTTGCTTTAATTAAAACCTAAGGATAAATTAAAATATTAATGTGGCAATCTTTCTCTTATCAAACCATAAACCCACGTTCCTGCTATTGCACTCAATAAGGTAATAACAATTACAAAAGCACCTGTTCCTATTTGTGCAAACAAAGGCCCCGGGCACGCCCCTGTTAAGGCCCAGCCTAAACCAAAAATCAAACCGCCAAAAATTTGCCCCTTATTGAATTTTTTAGGATACAATTCTATTTTTTCGCCATAAATGGTTTTGATATTGAATTTTTTTATGATTAAAATAGAGAGAGCACCTGTTATTACTGCTGAGCCAATAAGGCCATACATGTGAAAACTTTCAAGGCGAAACATCTCCTGGATTCTAAACCATGAAATTGCCTCGGACTTTACCAGGATGATACCAAATAAAATTCCGGTAAATAAATATTTTAAATTATACCACCATGGATGCTGCAAGGTTGATTTATTAAGACACATTGCATCCAGTGAGCGAACTTCAAAATCGGTATTGGTTTCAAAATCTTTTATTGTTGCTGTTTTATTCATTATTTATAATTTCAAAATAAATGGTAAAATAAGGTTGGTCATAATAAACCCACCAGCCATAAAGGAAATGGTGGCAATTAATGATGGCAATTGTAAATTGGAAAGCCCCATTATTGAATGCCCTGATGTACAGCCGCCGGCATACCGGGTACCAAAACCAACTAAAAAGCCTCCGCCAACCATCAGGATAAGCCCTTTGAAAGTTAATAACTGTTGCCAGTTAAAAAGTTGTGCAGGTATTAATGAATGATAATCAGTAATTCCATATTTGGAAAGTTCTGTTACTAATTTTGGACTTACTTCAACAGGCTGACCATTAAGGAGGAAAGCGCCGGCAATAAAACCTCCTGCTAATATGCCGCCCACAAAAAATAAATTCCATGCTTCCTTCTTCCAGTCGTAATTAAAGAAGGGAACTTTTAGTGGGACACATACTGCGCAAATATGTCGAAGGGATGAAGACACTCCAAATATTTTATTTCCGAGTATCAATAGTAAAGGAACCATCAGTCCTATTAAAGGGCCTGCCACATACCATGGCCAGGGTTGTTTTATAAAATCCATCATTTTTTTATTTTATGGTAACAGTTACAAAGTTGTGGATTTAGTAAATACCTTAATTATTTATTTTCTAATAGAGTATTATGGCTTTAAAACTTATCCTTATCAAAATCCTTATCAGTACTTAAATTTCTATTCTTCGTTAAGAGAATTTTAGGAAGACATTAATATTTAATTAGGTATTAGATATCCATAATCTTTTCCTGCATTTTGATAGATGGGCTATTCCACAATTTCATATTATCTTCGCAGCCCAAAAACAAGTTCTTAAGAAATGCTAAGCAGAAGAAATATACGGGTGAAAGTAATGCAAACGCTTTACAGTATTGAATCTATGAATAATGAAACCCGCCCGGGAGAACCGTTGCAGATGTTAAAGAAAAACCTGGAACATTCTCAGCAATTATTTACTTATCTCATTTATTATATTATAGAAGTTGCCCGCTATGCAGAAAAAGATTCTTTGCAAAAGGCTTCAAAACATCTTCCTTCAGAAAAAGATCTTAATATTAATACCAAGATAGCCGGAAATGAAATAATATGGGCAGTATTAGAAAATGCCACTTTTCAAAAATCGGTAGATCAATTAAAAATTAAATATTTAGTAGATGATGAATTGGTGAGAAAATGTTATCTCACTTTAGTTAATTCACCAGAATACAAAGAATATATCTCCCAGCAATCGCGTGAAAAAAAAACTGAAAAGAAAATATTGGAATTTATTTTTTCAGATCTTATGCTTCCCAATGAACATTTTGTAAGCGATACTGAAGAAAAATTTATTCATTGGGACGATGACGCAGAAATGATGATCACCTTAATGGGTAGTTTTTTTTCAAAACCAGGTTCTTTTAATTTTGGGGAAATGGTAAGCAAAGAAAAAATGGACTTCGCTGTCAGTCTTTTAGAATCGGTAATAGATAAAAATGAGTATTGCCTCGAACTCATTAAACCAAAATTAAAAAATTGGGATTCAGAAAGGATAGCTTCGCTGGATATGATCTTAATGAAAATGGGTGTGTGCGAATTATTGTATTTCGAAACCATACCACCTAAAGTAACTATCAATGAATATATTGATCTTGCAAAGGAATACAGTACGGAACAAAGCGGTCATTTTGTAAATGGAATTTTAGATAATATTCATAAAGAATTGCTAACTCAGAATAAAATTCATAAGAAGAATTTTAAAAACAGCACTTTATAATACCTTTGCAAAAAAAATAAATATTATGAACAAAGTGATGTTAGGTTTTTTTGTTTTATTCACTTTTTTTTCCTGTAATATCAGGAATACAAAAAAAAATAAACCAGATGTGATGGCGGCAATTCTAACTCAACATTTCAGTGATACTACTTCGATACAAATGATAGATTCCGTTTATAATTTTGGGAAAGTAAATGATGGTGAAAATGTTGTTTACAGTTATCGTTTTCGCAATACCGGAAAACATCCTTTAATAGTTTCTTCAGCAACTGCCAGTTGCGGATGCACAGTTCCCGAGAAACCAGAAGAACCCATTAAACCCGGTGAAACCGGATTTTTAAAAGTAGTTTTCAGTAGCAAAGGTAGAGTAGGACAGGTGCACAAAGAAGTAAATGTAGTATCAAATGCATATCCGGAATTTCCGGTTCTGCAATTAATAGGTGAAGTAGTTTCAACAGATAAATAATTTTTTAATCGCTGTAATAAAACAGCAAAACACAAAACAAATAATATGACTTTAGCAACTGTTTATTTAATGTTAGGACAAAATGGCCAGGGTGGTGGTGGCGGGTTTCAGTTTGTATTTTTAGGATTAATGATCCTTGTATTTTGGTTGTTTATGATAAGGCCGCAGGCAAAAAAAGCAAAACTTCAAAAGCAGTTTATGCAAAATTTGCAGAAAGGTGATAAAATTGTAACGATTGCCGGAATACACGGTACTGTAAACAAAGTAAATGAGGATGGCACTTTCATGCTTGAAATAAATCCCGGCTCTTATATTAAAATGGAAAAAAGCGCCGTGAGTATGGAAATGACAACGAATATCAATAAGGCGCCAGCGGCAATAAAATAATGTTACGTACAATGTTTGATGTACGAAGTACGATGTGTTTTCAACGTCGTACTTCGTACATTAATTTTTTATACATTGTTCTAAATCGCACATCGTACATCTGAAAAACTATGCTACGAATAGGACTTACAGGAGGTATTGGCAGTGGTAAAAGCACTGTAGCCCGCATTTTTGAAGTGCTGGGTATTCCTGTTTACGATGCGGATTCTGCTTCAAAAAAATTGATGATAGAGAATAATGAATTGAAAAACCAGATAAAAAATTTCTTTGGCAAAGAGGCTTACACAGATGGCGAACTCAACCGTAGATATTTAGCTGAACAGGTTTTTAGTGATAGTCAAAAAATGGCTTTGCTCAATTCTCTTGTTCATCCGGCAACCATAAAAGATGCAGAGCAATGGATGAAAAAGCAAAATGCTCCTTACCTTATAAAAGAAGCTGCATTGATTTTTGAAAGCGGATCTCAAAGGCAACTTGATTATGTAATCGGCGTGAAATCGCCTCTTGCGCTTCGATTGCAAAGAACAATACAACGTGATAATGTGAATACAGAACAAGTAAAAGCCCGGATGGAAATGCAAATGGATGAAGCAATAAAAATGCGTTTGTGTGATTACGTTATCATCAATGATGAACAGGAAATGCTAATTCCTCAGGTGTTTGAATTGCATGAAAAATTCCTGAAGATGTCATAATTGACCCCATGAAATTCGTAGAATTTTAAAAGGAAATAAATTCTGAATCCTTCTATTCCAGCCCAACTTCCATATGCCTTGCAGGAATTTCTACATCCAAAAATCCTTTGCCGATCAGGCGGTTTTTAAAATCCATTTGCACATCATATTCACCATGAACTAAAAATAATTTTTTTACCAGTTTAGGGTCCTGGCAAGCAAGCCATTGGCACAAATCATTATAATCGCCGTGTGCGCTCATGCTTTTTATTTCTCCAATTTCTGCATGTACTTCGTGTATCTGTCCATAAATTCCTACTTCTTTCGGATGCAACTTCAACCTGCCTCCTAAAGAATTAGGCTCACAATAACCTGTAAGTAAAATTGAGTTACGGCTGTTTTCAATATTATTACTGATATGGTGTTTTACTCTGCCTGCTTCTGCCATGCCGCTTGCAGAAATTATGACCATAGGGTCTTTGCGAAAATTAAGTGATTTACTTTCTTCCACTGATTTTATAAATTCAAGGCCTCTAAAACTAAAAGGGTCTTTGTCATTTAATAATAATTTTTGTACCCTGCTATTAAAATAAGAAGGATAGCTTTTAATAACTTCTGTAGCCTCAAAACTTAATGGGCTATCCACATAATAAGGAATATGAGGAAGCCGGTTTTCATTTTCCAATTGATTCAATGCATAAAGAATTTCCTGTGTGCGGCCTACACTAAAAGCAGGAATAATCAATTTTCCTTTTTTTTGAAGACATGTTTTTGTTATCCATTCCAGGAGTGCATCTGGCGTGCCGCTTATTTCTTCATGCAATTTATTTCCATAGGTAGATTCCATAATAATATAATCAGCTTGTGGGAAAGTTGCGGGTGATTTTAATATTACATCACGATATCTTCCAACATCGCCTGAAAAAGTAAGGTGCGTTTCTTTTCCATTTTCATTAATTTTTAAATGGACGGTTGTACTCCCAATAATGTGCCCTGCATCGAGATACATAAATTGTACATTTTCATCAATGGTAAACCATTCTCCATAGTCTACAATTTCAAAATGCTCTACTGCATTCACGGCATCTTCCATCCCGTATAATGGCAATATGTAAGATTTTCCCTGTGCAGCTCTTGCTTTATTTAAAAATTTTAAATCATTCTCCTGTATGCCGGCGCTGTCGGCCATTAGAATTGCTGCGAGGTCTTTTGTCGCCGGTGTGGCATATACTTTACCGGTATATCCTTCTTTAACTAATCTTGGAATAAGCCCGCAGTGGTCAATGTGTGCATGCGAAAGTATCATGTGGTCTATTTCAGATGGGATAAAACCGAAATCCATATTAAGCTCATCGGTTTCTTTTCCAAGTCCCTGGTACATACCGCAATCCAATAAATATTTTTTTCCATTGGTAAGAGTAAGTAAATGTTTGGAACCGGTAACAGTACGGGCAGCGCCGTGAAAAGCAATTTTCATAAATGAAATTTAGTAGTTGAGGAAAGAAATTAAAGTTAATGACAAAAATTGTTATACTGCTTTATTTTTTGTAAGTGTCACATTTATGCTTACATGAATAAAAGATTACGTAAAATCATCAACCAATCAATCAATCATCCAATGATGATCTACTTAACTTCTAAGCTTTTGAGCCTTCGGTTTAAACGACCAGGTGAACCAAAATTCTGCAATTAACTCTCCACCTTTATTTTTGCCAATTGATTGTATGGTAATTATTTTTCCTTCGCCGCTTTTGCAGGATTCAATCACAGCATTTTCAATTTGTTGCCCTTCTTCGCAGGTGAAAAAAGTAATGCCTGTTGCTTTTTTAAAATAATTAGCTTCCATTTTTGTGACCAGCATTGAAACTGCGGGATCGCTTTTATAAGTATTGCTTAAAGCCAAAGCGCCGGTACTCATTTCCGCAGCCATGGCAAGCGAAGCAAAATAAGTAGACCGGAAAGGGTTTTGTGTAAGCCATTTATATGGAACTGATGTTATACATTTCTCTTTGGTGCACTCTGTAATCTTTATTCCTGAAAAAAATGCAGCAGGCAATTTAAAAAATAAATACAGCCTGAATTTGAAAGGATGGTTAACGAGGTTGAGAAATTTATTTTTTGATTGCATAATGTTTGGTTACACTTATTATTTCAAATTACTCAAATTACCTGAAATTAAAATTGCATATTTTAAACGATATTCTAAAAGTTTCAATCAGCTCATAAAAACTTTAAAATGGTTTTTTTCATTTGCAAATAATTTTAATGATTAGAGAAATATCGGGAACTTAATCAATCATTTATAAAACGATACAATATACAATTGTCCTGAGAAATTGTAAGTCCTATTCCCAAAAAAGGATTTAAGAGTTGGAAAGATGAGGAACTGAAAAAAAGAATTTTGAAAATAAAATAAATATAGGAGTCGGTTGCCTGTGAAATATTTTTAATTTTTATTGATTCCTAATTGCGCATTTACTTTTTTCATAAGATGGGCAACATCAAAAGGTTTGGCAATAAAATCATCGGCTCCATAATCAGCAATAGTAGCTGCTGCACCAGGATGAGCAGAAAACATGATGACGGGAATATGCTTCGTTTCTTTATTTGCTTTCAATTGTTTGCAAATAGTTCTTCCATCGTGCCCGGATATAAGTACATCCAGTAAAATGAGGTCTGGTTTAAAGGAATCAATTTTTGGAAAAGTGTTTTCGCCTTTCGAGGTTACTTCTACATCAAAACCTTTCATGGATAATAGTATTTCCATTACAGACAAAATATCAATATCATCATCAACAACCAGGATTCTAGACATAATTTTTAATCAGACATTTTTTTAAATATAGGGATTTGAAAATTAAACTTAGTTTCTTTATTTTGGATACTTTCAGCCCAAATTTTTCCACCGTGCTTTTTTATTATCTGTTGAGAAATAAATAAGCCAATTCCCAATCCTGGGAAAGTTTCTTCTTTTTGGCCTGGTATTCTGTAAAAACGTTCAAAAATTTTAGGAAGATGAAATTTGTCAATTCCTATTCCAAAATCTACAATGCTCACCTGCATATATTTGGTATTTTCGGAAAGTTCAACTGTGATTTTATTGTGGCCTTGCGAAAATTTGATAGCATTTGTTAATAAATTTTCTATCGCCTGGGATAGCCTTTCTTTATCTCCTTCAATATTACCGCGGCAATTTCCTTTTATTTCTATTTTATGGGATAAAGTTGTGGATTGTATTTTATCAACGATAGAATTTATAAGTTCGTATAAGGAGAAAACAGACCATTCAAAATTCAGAGAATCGGATTCAATTCTTGATAAATCGAGCAACTGATTAATGAGCCCCGTAATTTTATTTACCTGGGTGATGGCACTTTCGGCATAAGCAGCGTACTTTTCTTCCTGGTTCGATTTTAAGAATTCAGCAATAAGATGAAGGTAGATACTTAGAGAAGTAACCGGCGTTTTTAATTCATGACTGGCAGCAGTTATAAACTGATTTTTTCTGCCTTCGAGTTCTTTTATTTCATGAATATCTATACAAGAACCTATATAACCTGCAAATATTTTATCTTTTGTGAAATGAGGTTGGCCATTATCTAATACCCATCGATATTTTCCATCGAAACGGCGTAGCCTGTATTCAATTTTAAATTCCTTTTTTTTATCGAAGGCTTCATTGTATATTTTGAAGTATTTCTCAAGATCTGAAGGATGCACTCCTTCAGACCAACCATTGCCGGCCTCCTCTTCCATGGTGCGACCGGTATATTGAAGCCAGGCTTTATTGAAAAAAAAAGCAAGCTTATCGCTGCCTGATGCCCATAAAAGTATAGGGGCCGAATTAGCCATTACC
>DATCMY010000122.1:0-11541 GCA_036565505.1 Hanamia sp. | reverse complement strand
TTGTATAGCAGTTGCCACCTATATGATTGCGTTCATCCCAAATATTTATAGTGCAATCCATCGATTGTGCCAGCCTATTAGCTAAAACCGTACCGGACAACCCTGCACCAATTATAAGAAATTTAAAAGCCATCATTAAATTTTTATGCTGCAAAGTAAATGGTATTGAAACTCATTTCAAATATTAAGTCATAATTTGCTTTGCATAAAGTGATTGGTAATTTCGTTTAATTTTTTCATCTGTAAACATTCATGGATTTTTTAGATTTTATAGCATTCCTCGTTTATACGCTGATCTTTTCGTTTATTTTTTCTATTTCAAGAAAAAAAATAAAAAATGAAAAGCTAAGGGCCTATCATAGGAATGCTTTCTGGATAAAAGTATTTGCATCATTTTGTTATAGTATTTTCGTACTTTATATATCCTTAGGAGATACCACTACCCTTTACTTTCCTGAAGGACACAATCTGTATCAGCTAATTCTGAATGATCCCTCAAAATTTCACTTGCTTTTTGGTTCAGGAAAAGATATTGACGCGAATATGCTAAGTAATCCAAATGAAATCGGCTATTTTTCTGATGCTGGCAACTTTATGGTCATCCGGGTTACGGCTATATTATGCTTTATTACTTTTGGGAAATATATGGCGCTCAATCTCTTTTTTTCGATGATTGCTTTCACGGGTGTTTGGAAGTTGTATCGTTTTTTTTGTGATCAATATCCCCAGCTTTACAAACAATTTGCCATTGCTATTTTATTTCTACCAACTTTCACTTTCTGGAGTTCAGGCATTTTGAAAGAACCGCTGGTAATAAGTTCATTAGGTTGGCTTACCTATTCTCTTTACCAAATGGCTTATCAAAAAAGAAACATAATTAAAAATTCTTTCAGAGTCTTTGTAACCGTCTATATTTTTTCCTCAATTAAAATATACATTCTGGTTGCTTATCTGCCGGCTTTTATAATATTCCTCCTGCTTAAAAATACGATGTTGATTAAAAATAAATTGGGGAAAATATTACTTGTAGCAATATTTATTACAGGAAGTGTTTTTATTTTTATTAAAGTAAGCCATAAGGTGGAAGATAGTCTTGGAGAATTTACCGGAGGGGATCTGACAGAAAGCATTTCCATCAGACAGAAAAATTTTAGTAAGCAAAGTGAAAAATCGGAGGGTTCTTTTTTTTCGCTTGGGGTTACATTTGATGGCACGTTCAGTAGTCTTATCAAATTGGGGCCTGCAGCGATAAGCGCAACTTTGTTCAGGCCATTCTTGTGGGAGTCAAGAAATATTTCCACCTTACTTTCTTCGTTCGAAAGTCTTGCTATAATGTTGTTTACTTTATTTGTTTTAATAAAGGTGGGTATTAGAAAATTCATAATATCCATAATCAAACGGCCAATTGTCCTTTATTGTTTCTTCTTTTCAATTGTATTTGCATTATTTGTTGGTGCAACTACACTTAATTTCGGTACCCTGGTAAGATATAAAATTCCTGCAATGCCATTTTATGTAATTTCTCTTTTTTTAATTCTGTTCTACAATAATAAAATCAATTTTAATCCAAAAGAAGATTTGGTAGTAACTTAATCACCACTTTGGAGGATGGGCTAATTATAGGTTAAAAGTATTTATTTTATTATTTTTTAGCAGAAAACACAACTGAATAAATTTCATGATAACTATCAATTGAATTTTGCAAATTATAAAATGCAAAGGCTCCTGCTCTAATCAATTTCTTATCAAATATTTTTTCCTTTGAAAGATCCTCTGCGGTTTGAAAAAATTGTTTATCGCTCAATTGTTTAAGTACCACACCGGAATTATATTTGTCAATAATTTCTTCTAAATCTCCTACCCCGGCATTAGTAATAACCGGAATGCCCATCGCCATTATTTCACCATGTTTGGTTGGTGAAGAGGATAATTTGGAATAGCAAGGTTTAATAAAAAACAAAGAATAACTACTAAATGAAAGTAATACCGGAACCTGATACCTCTTGGCATCAGTTACGATAATTTTTTGGAGGGGGATACCGCATTTTTCTGCTACTTTATAAATTGTTTCATGCTGGTGAGGGGATATAAATAAAAATTTTGAGGTTGGAATTTTCTCATTTACAATTTTGCAGAACTTCATCATTTGCTCTGTAAGATACCAGCCTCCAATGGAACCAAGATAACTTATGATGAAATCGTTTTCTGAAATTCCAAGTTTCTTTTTGAACTTCAATTTTAAATCCTTATCAATTTTTTCAGGGTCAAATAAATCCATATCTACACTGCATGGAATTACTTTGATAGGAATTTCTATTTTAAATGGTTTGAATTGTTTTATAATTTTTTCCGCAGCGTAGGTCAGGCAAACGATTCCATCGGATTTGGCAATGGCTTCATCTTCTTTTCTTTTAAAAAATTCGTAAATCTTTTTATAAAAAAAATGCTCTTTGTCCCACATACCACCATCTACCCGACTGTCAGCAAAGAATTCCCTGATATCATTTAAAAATTTTACTCCAAAGCGATTTTTCATCCATAACCCAATAAGAGCGGGTATTCCAGGCCGTGTATGGACTAAATCAAAATGCTCTTTTTGATGTAATTGTTTGGCTTTTCTTTTTAATTGAATCACGTCATATATGGTAGAGAGTACCGGAGGTTTTTTGTGATAACGAACGGGAACCCATTTGATCGGATAGGGTTCTAAAATATGCTCAATATGGGCTTTGTCAGATAAAAATCTTTTAGGTTTTTCGCAACTGAGAATGGTAAATTGATAACCATATTTTGTGAGTCCCGCAAGATAGGGGATTATCTGACTTTGACCCAAAGGATCTGTTAAGCCATCATAGGAAATGAAAAGAATATTTTTCGGAACGTTCAATCTGTGTTATTTTTTATTAAAAAGAAAGCGATGCATTTAAAAGATTAATTATTGTTAATCCATTTGTCGTACCACATTTGAAACATTAACAAACACCAAATAGTTTCTGCAAGTTCCGTTTTACCGTTATAAAAGGAATTTTTAATTTTTTCAATTTCAGCATAATGAAATATTTGTTGCTTTAGTACAAAGTCTTCACTTAAAAATTGATTCACAAAAGGTTTTAAATCTGCGTTAAGCCACTGTATTATAGGTATCCCAAAGCCTGTTTTTGGTCGGTCCATTACTTCTTTTGGCAAATATTTATGAACGATTTCTTTTAAGATGTATTTTTTATTTCCCTGATTGTATTTGTAATTCATAGGCAACCGTGCGGCCCATTCTATTATCCTGTGATCCAAAAATGGCTCTCGGCCTTCAAGACCCACACTCATTGTAGCGCTATCTATTTTTTTTAAAATATCATCGGGCAAATAGGTTTGGTAATCAATGGCCATCATATAAGCAAGTGAAGAGTAATTTTCTTTTTTTAACTCCCTGCTGATTAATCCGGTTTTTAATAATGAAAAGGGTTTTTTAAAAAGTTTAGACAGCTCCGCATCTTCTATAACCTTTGTAAGTTGCAGCATTATGTTTTCTTCTGAAGGATTTTTTATAAGAGACTTTATTTTTTGATACCGGCTTTGGAAAAGGAATTTTTTATTATAAATGGGTATATTATTAGCTGGAATATGATTCATTATTGTATAAATACTTTTGCGTAAGGGCGAAGGCAAATTCTTTAATAGTTTACCATATTTTGTGATAAAATCGTAGCGGTTATAGCCAGCGAATATTTCATCACCTCCATCTGCTGATAAGGCAACGGTTACTTTTTGCCTGGCTATTTTACTAACTAAAGTTGTAGGAATGGCACTGCTATCTGCAAAAGGTTCATCATAAAAATAAGGTAATTGTGGCACTATTTCCAGTGCTTCCTTCTGGGTACAATAATGCTCCGTATGGTCTGTGCCAAGGCGTTTTGAAATTTCTTTTGCAAATGGTGCTTCATTAAAGCCTGCATGTTCTACGCCAATGGTAAATGTTTTAATTTTTTCAGAGTTGTTTTTTTGAAGAAGGGCTGTCACGCAGGTGCTATCGTAGCCTCCACTTAAAAACACGCCAACCGGTACATCACTAACCATGCGGTATTGAAAAGCATTGAGAAGTAATTTTTCGGTTTCTGTTACTGCATCTTCATAGGCTATATCCACCGGAATTTGATTATAGGCATCATACACATTCCAATATTGTTGTAAATGGATTTCTCTTGTTTTCAGATCCAATTTTAAAAAATGGCCAGGCTTTAATTTATGGCTATTATTAAAAATGCAAAAAGGAGTGGGAACATATCCCAATTGCAAAAAGGCAGCCGCAGCATCAGGATTAATATCTTTTTTAAAAAAAGGATGTTTAGTAAGAGCTTTCAATTCTGAGCCAAAAAGAAATATTCCATCTGACCAAAAATAATAAAATGGTTTTACACCCGGCCTGTCCCGGTAACAATATAATTCATCCATTTGCTGGTCATAAATAACAAAAACAAACATTCCGATAAATCTATGAATCATTTGTTCATTCCATTCTTCCCAGGCATGTAGAATTACTTCGGTATCAGAGTGGGTAATAAATTTATGGTCCTTTTTTTCCAAATCTGATTTTATCTCAGCGTAATTATATATCTCACCATTAAAAATGATGCAAAAATTTTTGTACCACATTGGCTGACTTGCAGCATTGCTTAAATCAATTATAGATAACCTGCGATGTCCAAGGGCTACCTGGCAGTTTTTATTTTGCATAAATTCATAACCGCTTCCATCGGGTCCACGATGAGAGAGCGCATCAGTACATTTTTGCAGTATTTGAAGTGAGGAAGTATTGTTGAAATCTATAAAACCGGCAATACCACACATGGTTAATTATTTTTTAATTCTTATGAGCAGATAGGTTTGCAATCTAAACGCAATTTCTTAATTAGCAAATAATCTAACTCAGTAATATAAAGGGATAATGGTATTGAATAATCATTCAAAGGAAATTTTATTGAAAGAAAATTCTCATAAAAATGTTTTTTCATAAATTTTTTTTAAACCTGACATGTGGCGTGTAAGGGTAAAGTTTTCTAAAACTCTTTTTTGTGCATTCCCGGCAAGTATAATTCTTTTTTGGTCATCATTAATCAGATCATTCAGTTTTAAAATAAAATCTTCATTATTATTTAAATCAAAATAAATTGCGCAATCCTCACACTGTTCTCTAAATGAAGGAATATCGCTTAACAACAAAGGCATACGCATTGCCATTGCTTCGAGTACACTTAATGAGAATCCTTCGAATAGAGAAGGCATTACAAACAAATTATATTGAGGAAGCAATTCATGAATATTTTTTACCTGCCCTTTTAAAATGACTTTTACTCCTGAATCATTGATTTCATTTTGTAAAATATTTTGCTGAGGTCCCATTCCGAAAATATGTAATTCAATATTTTTATTTTTCAGAGACTTAAAAGCTTCGATAAGGTATTGATAATTTTTACCAGTTCTTAAGGCTCCAACTGATACGATTTTAAAAGGCATGTTATTTACTCCTGCTAAATAATTTTTAGAAAATATTTTTTCATTTACGAATGTGTGCAATACATAATTATTATAAGGCCTCGCATTAAGAAAAGTAAGATAATCGGTCATAGCAATTTTGGATACAGCAATGATAACAGATTTTCTGTAATGGTATGTAAATTTATCAAGCAGGCGGATATACAATTTTTTATAATCAGTAACATAAGAAACAGAAGTATGAATGGTTGTTATTAATGGAATATTTCGTGGAGTACCCAACCTTGCTATAAAATTGGTTAAAACCAAATGAGAGTGGACTAAATCCGGTTTATATTTTTTTATGAGTTTGCGAAACTCATAAATAGAAATAGGCAAAGACCAAAGAGAACGTTTATTAAGACAAATATATTCAGAACATTGGAGTTCATTTTCAAAATGATTATCTTCAAAAACAGTAACTACAATGTTATTATATTCTTTCAATTCTTTTAAAACCTGTACCAGCATAGTTTCTGCGCCGCCGCGGCCAAGACTGAAAATAAAATGGATGATGGTTTTTTTTTGCAATTAATCTAGGATGTTTAATCTATATGTTTTATTAAACTATTTGAATCTATCGTGATTTTTTTATAATTCTACGCCATTGTTTAAACCGTTGTAACCCCCCAAGGCCACCTATTAATTTATTTTGCAGTGGCTGAATGAAGGAAGAATTAGGTAATATTATATGTAAAAAAATCCATGCCTTTTCAGTATTTCGAAAAAAATCAAAAACTAATAATTTAAACCCATTATAGGTAATATTAGGGACTGGCCCCATAATACCTGTTTTTTTTGCAATAAATTCTGACCCGAAACCATCATAAATTCTTTTTAAGAAATTATATATTTCAATTCTATCCAAATGGTTATGATGTAAGGTGACATCAAATACGACGTAGATAGGGATATCTAATTTATTGATTTTATTTGCTAAATCAGAATCTTCTCCCGAAAATATTATGTTTTCATTATAGCAACCCACCTTATTAAATATATCCTTTTTCATTACTAATGAGCAACTACCTAACTGATCATATTTGTACAATCCTGAGGAAGGCTGTTCTGTTTTCTTTTGCATTCGTCCCCAAAGATTATGATAATTGGCAGCAAGGAGATATCGCCCCACTTTTGAGGTCCTCAATTTTTCATTCAAGTATGTAGGATATTTCCAATTGATAAAATAAACCTGTTCGGTATTGCCTTTTTGTATTATATAGTCATTAATCCAATCAATAGCCGCATTATTGATCCACATATCATCATCGATAAAAAAAAGAATAGAGCCTTTAGCATGGCTTACTCCAAAATTCCTGGCTGATGAAACCCCTTTTTTAGGATTGTCGAAAATTTTAATTTCTCCTTTTAAAAAATTCGGAACGCATAAAACTTTATCCCCATCATTTATTACAATGATTTCTACATTTTTGTTTTCGATGGCATTACAGGCTTTTTGTACAGTATCCCATAATATTTGCTCTCTATTTCGTGTCGAAATTATGATGGAAATTACTATTTCATCCATTAATATATTGGGTTGAGTTTGATATTTAAAACTAAAAAGAACGCCTAATAAGATAAAATAAAGTTCTGAAATTTCGTAATCCAAATGGATTAAGCTTTATTGCTTTTACCAAAAAATCCACAGCAAGATTATTCTTTTTCTGATCAATAAATCTAGCAGCCAAAGCACGATAACGTTCTGCTAACCATTTTTTCATATTGAGCCATCCCACATGCTTGTATTTTTCATAATATTGATAAAGGCCTTTAATCATAAATTGGACATTTTTAGAAGCTGACCCTTCAGTTTTTCTATAATAAACCAGTGGTTCATCCAAATAATCAATCTTTGCAACTAAACCAATTCGCACATACATGTCAACGTCTTCAATTAAAAGATTTTCATCCCACTTTCCAACTTCTTCAATTATTTTTCTTTTATAAATAAATCCTACATAAAAGAGGCAATCAGGTTGTGTCAATACCTCTTTGAAAATATATCCTCTTTTGAAATTTGATGAATCGTTTAAGACAGTTTTTTTAGATGATTCATAATAAATATAACCATTACTGAATAAAGCTCCAATCTTAGAATCTGTGAGAAAGTGGTTGACTTTTTTTTCAATATTATCTTTTTCAAACCAATCATCTGTAGACAAAGGTGAGATATAGTAACCTGAAGAATGATCAAAAAGAAAATTTAGGTTATACGAAATTGTTTTTGATTCTTTATTTGAGAATATTTTGTGTGGGATGTTGGATTTTTCTAATAATGTTTTGCCTATTTGGAAGGTATTATCTTGAGATGCATTGTCTAAATAAACAATCTCAATATTCTGATAAGTTTGATTAATAATACTATTAATGCATTGCTCAATATATGCTTCATGATTCATGCTTAATAAAAGGATACTAACTAATGGTTGATCTTTCAAAATAATTAAATAAGTATTTGATTAAAAACCGATTTACTGTTGTAATTATTGCATTACCTTCTAAATTTCTTTGTAATTATTTCTTTTAAATGAATTCTTTTTTCCAATTCTTTCCAGGAATAAATACTTGATATGATTATTAAGATGCAGCCTATTGAATAGGCTAATGTTTTGTTTAGAAATTGAACACAAGTAAAACATGCGATAGCAATTAAGAATTGAAAAACGAAAATTCTTATAGTGCTTTTTTCGAAATAGAAATCATATAATCTTTTAGAAACTATAAACATCTGAATGAAGTAAAAAAAATAAGCTAATAAAAAGGAAACGCCTAATCCTTCTAATCCGAAATAATAATAGCCCAAAATGTTCAAGGCTATAATATACATATTTGCAATTAATTCATTCCAAAAGTAAACTTTGGATGCACTTTTTGCTAAAAAAACATATGCAATTGACCAGCTAAGTGCCTGGAAAAAAATGCCAAGTGTTGCCCAATGAATCATATTAACCACTCCCAAAAATTCTTTGGAATAGAGCAATACAATTCCCCATTCTACAAAAACCAATAAAATGATTAAAATTGGAGCTAAAATTAATAAGGCTATTTCCGCTTGCTGATTAATTTCTTGTTTGCATTTCAAATTATCATGTGCTACTGAAGCTAGTCTAGGGTAATAATCTGTACCCATTGCAGTAAAAACCATGCCTGCATAAGTTCCAATAATGGCGAAACCTGCTGTAAATAATCCAACATTTTCTAGCCCCCCGGTATTGCTTATAAATATCCTTACAATATAGCCAGAACCGATAGTAATTAAATTACTCATGCTAATGAGAAAGCCCATCTTGAGCATTTCTTTTCCTTCAATCTTGAAAATTATTTTTTCAACTTTGACTTTTGGTATTTTTAATTTATTTGCATAATACCATGATAAAAATAGAGTACTTATTGAAGTTATGATAATGGCGGGTATAATCCCCCCCAACCAAAAAAAATAATATAATGGAAAAGAAATAAGCAAGCCCATTAAAGGTCCCAGCATACTGGCTTTCGCCATATATTGCATTTTTCTTATTCCCTGTAGTATTACATTTTGACCAGCACTAATTTGTGTTAAAAGTAAAGTAACGGAAATCAAAATAAAATCTATTGTATAAGTTTTATTACCAAAGGCTATTTCACTTAACCAAGGTGCTAATATTACGGTAAGAATTAAACCTAAACCTCCGGTAATCCATACTAAACGCCGGAAAACTGCAACTATTTTGCTTAATTTTTCTTGATCCCCTGATCCTGCGGCAGCTGCTACATTCTTTACTGCAGAAGTACCTAATCCAAAATTGGTGATTCCTGTAATTAAACCAATACTTGATGTAAATATAGAAACTAAACCCATCCCTGAAGGGCCTAAGAAAATAGCTATGATCTTACTGCGCAGAATAGCGATGATAATATTAAAAACCTGAACACCGCCAAAAATAGATGTGGCTTTAAATATCTGTTTATAGGAGGTTTTATTTTCAGACATTATTTTTTGAAATATTTTATAATATCTGTTATTTCAATAACAATTTCTTTTTTCATTCCAGGCCACATCGGCAAGCTCAAACAAGAATCAGCAATCTCTTCTGCAATAGGGAAATCACCTTTTTTTAGACCTAAGTGATGATAGGCTTGTTGCAAATGTGGGGGAATAGGATAGTGAATTAATGTGCCTATTCCATTATCTGTAAGTTGTTTTTGAAGGTTATCACGACGCTTTGTACGCACCACATATAAATGATAAACATGAGTTGCTTTTTCTGCAACAGATGGTAAGATTAAATCATCTATCCCTATCAAGGCATCGTTATACCATCTTGCAATTTCTTGCCTTTGTTCTGTCCACTCTTTCAAATATTTTAGTTTAACGGAAAGAAAGCCTGCCTGGCATTCATCCAGCCGCATATTATAACCTATTACCCCATTATAATATTTTTTTTCTGAACCATAATTTCTCAATATTGAAGCCTTCCTTGCTAATTGTTCATCATTCGTGGTAACTGCACCGGCATCGCCAAAAGCACCTAAATTTTTGCCGGGATAGAAACTTGTTCCATTAATATGTCCCCAATTTCCAGTAAATTTTCCTTTATAAGATGCACCTTGGGATTGAGCATTATCTTCTACTACAAAAAGATGGTGATTTTTTGCAACTGCCATAATTTGCTCCATCTCACATGCCTGCCCATACAAATGTACCGGTAATATGGCTTTTGTTTTTAAACTTATAGCGGCTTCAATTTTTGAGGGATTAATATTATAGGTATTTATATCAGGTTCAACAAATACCGGAGTTGCACCTACATATGAAACTGCTAAAGCAGTAGCTATATAAGTGTTGGAAGGTACTATTACTTCATCACCTGCACCTATATTTAAAGCCTTTAGAGCAATATGCAGGGCATCTAATCCATTGCTTACCCCTACGCAATATTTAACATCATTAAATGCAGCATATTCTTCTTCAAATTTTTTAACCTGCTTACCTAATACATACCAGGAGCTATCAAGAAAATTCTCAAATGATGAAAGAATTTCTGCTTTTATTTGTTTGTTGACGCATTCAAAAGAAAGAAAAGGGATTTTCATTACAATTAATCTTTTATTTGCTTTGCAGGATTTCCAACCCAAACAGTATTTGCCGGAACATCATTCAATACGACACTTCCTGCTCCTATCATTGCATTTTCACCTATTGTAATACCGGGCAAAATGGTAGCATTAGCACCAATTGATGCACCTGATTTCACAATTGTTTTTAAATATTTTTCTGGGTATTGTTTTGAACGCGGTTTCAAATCATTAGTAAAAGTAGAATTAGGTCCTATAAAAACATTATCCTCTATTGTTATTCCATCCCATATCTGAACTCCGGGTTTTATGGTAACATTATTTCCAATTACAACATCGTTTTCAATAAGAACATGACAATTGATATTGCAGTTATTTCCAATTTTTGCTCCCTTAAGGATTACACAAAATTGCCAAACATTAGTACCTTCTCCTATATCTGTACTTTTTACATCTGCTAATGAGTGAATTATCATAGTAATTTTTTAAATTCTTCATAATCCCTTATATAATCACTTTCTTCATAAGCCATATTTGCTATGCACATTTGAACAGCATTATGACTGTATTGCATTCTGTGCCAGCAATATTTTGGAAGAAAAATTCCCTGGTCAGCAGTTTCTAAAATAGTTCTTTCCTCTTCTTGCCCTGGCATTTGCGTTGTTACAATTATTTTTCCGGCCACAGCGACCAATATTTGTTCAAGTTGATGATGAGCATGGCCCCCGCGCTTTACGCTTTCGGGTGTAAAATAAGTCCAGTATATACGTTTTACCTCAAAGGGTAATGTTTCTTTTTCAGCAACTGATATATAACCTTCAAGAGTTTTGCCGATTTTTGGGAAATGAATTATTTGGGGTTGGCTATTCATTTTAATATTTAGATTATAATTTTACTTCTAACGAATATTTTACATATAGATTGCTAATGGGTTCATACATTGTAGAATGTATGAAC
>DATCMY010000121.1:0-1905 GCA_036565505.1 Hanamia sp. | reverse complement strand
CACCATATAAGTATTTGAAAATGAATTGGTTGCAAGTGGTGTATATATAATTGTCGCGTGGGCCAGGCTGATAGTGGGCGGTGGAGACACCGCCCACGGCTCGGCGCTCCGGTTGGTGTCTTCACCAACCGGCGACAATTTGAAATGCACCCAAACGTATTCGAAGGGTGCATTTCAAATTGTCGCATCTAAGCAGCGACACTAAGTTTTGTTTTTGTGAGTTCAATAATTTTATTCCAATCATTATTTTTCCTAACAACTCTTAGGTTTAGCATGTTTTGAGCACCCTTGCAGCCCCATCTTTGCCCGGACTGTTTCATTCGCTTTTGCACTAGTGTTCTATGCGCCGATTCTATTGCTCCTGACCCGATTATTCCACAACCAATTTTTTGATAATTTGGATAATTCATTCTGTTCTTATTGGTGGTATAATAGCTTATTAATTGCCTGGCTTTTTCACCGTTGTTTCCTTTCCTCTTTATGTTATTTATTACTGTTTGAACTTTCCCATCTAATAGCCATTGTTTTTGTTTGTCTGTCCATAATTTTTCTTTTGCTTTATCGCTAAAAATACTGTTGGAAAATTCGTGGAGATGTTCACAAACATGGTAATAATCCAAAATAGAAACAGCATCCGGAAACGCATCTTCAATCCAGTTTTTTATCCATGTGGCACCGTCTGAGATAAAAACCATCCGATCGCCTAAGTTCCCGTATTTATCAAGCAAATTGTCCATCGTTTCTGTGAATACTTTATGACTGCCTAAATGAGCCGTGTATTGAGAATTGCTTATCCAGCCTGGCTTTCCTTCGGCATGTATGCAATCATAGCTCTTAAAAATCCTGCCCACTTTTACTTCGCTCCAACCTTCTTCCCTCGTTAGTATCATGGAGCCATCCACTTCTGTATAAAGTACTTCATCTTTTTTAACCGGAGGCAAAGTGGCTTGTGCATTAACTTCCGGTGCTACTGCTTTTCCATAATAATCTGTCACCCTGTAAATCTGCGTTTCACTTACTTCTATCTGTAACATTTCTTTAAGCACTTCGTTGCTTTTTTCATAACTATCCAACTGTCCGCAATAGGTCATTAATTGTTGCATTCGGGGGCTTATTTGAAAACCATTTACCGCCTCACTATAAGGGTGTTTTTTGGCTATGGTTATCTCCCCGAAAACGGTTAGAGTTTTTTTTTCTCCTGTCGCCAGGAAGCACACTAATATTCTTTTCTAAAACCTCTCGCCCCATCTTTCCCCAAAGCTTTATAAAATCATTTTCGTAATCATAAAAATTGTCAAGATTGTTTAAAGCATTCAACTCATCATAATGAGCCGATATAGCTTCTACTAATTGTTCTTTTGTCATAATAGTAATGGGTTTTGTCTTATAAATTTACATTTTATTTTGCGACAATTATATATACACCACTTGCAACCAATTCATTTTCAAATACTTATATGGTGTATACTGCTTTGTTGCGCCTAAGAGCAGGATGAATTTGAAATGCACCCATAGCAATTCATTAAAAAAGAATTAATTTTGCTGTATGAATATTTTTAGACTTGCCGCCGAGCTTTTTTTAATTTATGTTTTTTATAAAGTAATATTTGATTTTATTATCCCGGTGTATGAATCTACCAAAAAGATCAAAAAGCAATTTGGGGATATACAAAGTAAAATGCAACAGGATATGAGTACTTATCAGAATCAGCAAAAGCCTGTCCAGACTGATCCTTCGGCTAAAAAAGAAGGCGATTATATTGAATTTGAAGAAGTAAAAAAATAAAAATTTACAGCCCAAGGTCTTCTATATTTTTCCCGGGAGTTAAAAGAATTGTTTCCATTCCCGTTTTTTTTGCCGCCTCCACATTTTGCACTGAGTCATCTATAAAAAGAGTTTTTCCC
>DATCMY010000120.1:0-3200 GCA_036565505.1 Hanamia sp. | reverse complement strand
AAACAATGGTGGTTAAAATATATTTAGGTAAAAATAATTGGCAACAAAAAACAAACACATAATAAAAGACAATATGAGAAAAATAATTTTATCCATGCACCTGTCGCTTGATGGGTTTGTAGCAGGAACAAAGGGAGAAATGGACTGGATCAAACTGAATGATGAAATGTTTGATTTGGTTAAAACCCTTACAGATGAGGCCGACACCGCTTTGTACGGGCGGGTTACTTATCAAATGATGGATAATTACTGGCCAACAGCAGCAGAGAAACCAAATGCGACCAAACATGATATTGAACATTCTGAATGGTATAATAAGGTTGACAAAGTGGTTTTATCCAGAACAATACATACCAAAGAAGTAAAGAAAACGACATTCATCAGCGACAATATTGTAAATGAAATAAACAAACTCAGGCAACAGCCAGGAAAAAATATTTTAATTTTTGGCAGCCCTTCTGCTGTTCATTTTTTAATGGAACACAATCTTATAGATGACTATTGGCTATTTATGAATCCTGTTATACTGGGGCAAGGCATTCCGTTATTTGCGAACATTCAACAAAAAATAAAATTAAAACTATTGACGACTAAAACATTTCCTAACGGAGTAATAGCACTTAATTATACGGTGGACAAATGATGCAACGAACCTACAGCTTCTGTTGGCGTCCCCGCCAACAGCTTTCTTTCAAATAATTTTTATATTTATCAAATGTATCTAATACCATCTTGATTTAATAAGTAGTCCAAAGGACTACGTTGAATTCTTAGATGGTATTATGCCGATAGAAAAAGGCATTGGACTATTTGCTGGTATAATCGGTATAAATTATCACACTGAATTTTTAACAGGTACCATTTATAATTGGACCCTGGAATCTTGACGACAACATACCTGAAAAATATTAATGATCATCAGCCAACTTCTATGAAACAGGAATAAAAGATTTTGGCTTTTTAATGCATTTCAATGATCAATTACCGGATGTTGGCGGGGACGCCAACATCAGCAGGGAACTTCACATAAAGGGAAAGCCAGACTTTGAATTTATGCAGGTACTTTATGCATCGGGGTTCCCGGAAACTATTTTTAATTAAGAAGATTTATTAATTGCCCCGCACCTTTAGGTCGGGGATAAAAATAAGAGAGGTTAAAGGCTTTAGCCAAATAATTAAAAAAATGGATACATTTTGGCTAAAGCCGGAAAACAAAAAAGAATCTTTGTCCCCGCGCTAAAGCGACGGGGCTATTGATATTACTGTCCCGGCGGGGTTTACACAGCACAAACCTTAAAGCATAAATTACTTTTCGTGTAACCCAGACGTTTATCATACTTCACATAAAGGGAAAGCCAGGCTTTGAATTATTGCAGGTGCTTCTGCATCGGGGTTCCCGGAAACTGTTTTTAATTCAGAAGATTTATTAGCGGGAAACCCCGCTGAGACAACAAGCACACTTCATGGCGGTTGTCATCACCCGCTATGAAGAGGGTTATAAATAATAAGATTTTTTAAAAAAAAATAATACTTTTAACTTTAATAAAAATTCCTCTTTTTAAACTACATCAAATCAAAACTAACATGAAACCAAAAAAAATCTTTTTTGTGCTTGCCGCACTTTTTGCTTTAAACTTTACGAGTCATGCAGCTTTTGTAATAGCTCCCCAATCATCAGTCTCAAAAAATGAAGCTGTTGATAATTCTCATCTTTCGTATAAAGATCAGGTTAGAGTTGCACAGATGAAAACCTTTATAAGCCTGACACCAGAGCAATATGGAAAATTAAGAGGGGAAAAATTAAATTTTTTTGGAAGAATGGCTTTCAGGCTTAGCCAGCATAGAATGAAACAAATGCTAAAGAGTAATGATTATGGTGATGGCCCAACTACGTTTAATAAAATTGGTTGGCTTCTAAAAGGCTTATTACTTGGGCCTATTGCCCTAATACTTGGTTATATATTTTTAAAAGATGATGACAGGGAATTAATCAAATGGATATGGTTTGGTTTTATAGGATTTGCGGCGCTTTTTGTGGCCTTTTTATTAGCATTTTAGTCATCCATTGCTATAAGAATGCTGGTGAGAGAAAACGATATAAGAAGAACTGACACCAAGAATTTACCCTTTTAACTTCTCAAAGGCTTTAGGATATAGGATATTGTTGTTGACAGCACTTTTGACAAAGTGATTGTTGACAAAAACATTAATTCTCAATAATAAACCAAAACTAACAGCTTACAATTGCAATAGATCATGATTGATATAGCACTAATCAAGGAGAATTATTCGCGAATGTCAGACGAACAGCTAATTCATTTGGCACAAACAGAAGGACAAGACCTGACAAGCGAAGCCTTGCCCCTTCTTCATGAAGAATTTTTAAACCGCAAGTTGGATACTACAATTTTTGGAACCCTTGATGACAATAAAAAAGCACAACAAAAACGTAATATTCAAGAAGCTCAAAACAACGCATCAAATGAATTTATAAAATCAATTTGGACTTATGCTTTCAATGAAAAAGAAAAAGGAACGACTGACGAAGAAATTCGCAAGGGCATAATTGAACGAGGACTTGACGAAGAACATTCTTCACTAATAATTAAAACACTTGAAAGTAAAGCAAAAGAAGTTTTAGATATCCACGACTCAGACATGCTAAGAGGCGGACTTGTTTTTGCTGTTGGATTTATTATCACTGTTTGGACTTATTCTTCTGCAATAAATGGCGGGACATATTTCATCGCATGGGGAGCGATAATTTTTGGTGCAATTCGTTTTTTTAGAGGATTATCAAATAAAGGAAAATATAAGACAATATTGGAAAATATTGAAGGGGAACATAGTGTTGAAACAATAACAGAATAACCACATTATGTACGACTTGGCTGCAGGCATCAATGCCTATATGTACCTAAAGTCGTTGAGGAGTGCCATTCCTGCGAGGTTTACACAGCATAAACCTTAAAACATTAACTTACTATCTGTGTAACCTGCGCTTTACTAATTCATTTTCTTTATATTTGATCAACAACTCAAGCATGTTTACTAAAGAAGAAGCTTTTTCCAAAATTACTGAACTCGTAGAAAGATTTTCGCTCCAGATTGATTCTTACAAAAAGAGCGACTATAATGAGACACAGACAAGGCTTGATTTTATTAACCCCTTCTTTAAGGCACTTGGCTGGGATATGGAT
>DATCMY010000119.1:0-21534 GCA_036565505.1 Hanamia sp. | reverse complement strand
CCTTAGTCGAACCAGCTTATGAAGATGAAATTAAAAAATTGGCTAGAGGCCCATTTGGTTTAGCGGCAAAAAATAAAGAAAAGTTCGAGGAAAAAATTCAAGAAATCATTGAAGGCGATTTTGAGAAAGTTGAACCATATGTAAACAAAATATTTTCATACATTTCCAAAGATCATTTATGTGTTATAGTTCTTGACAACATAGACCTTTATGAAGATACTCAACTAGAAATCAATGTTTTTTCAGAAGGGGTTGCTCTTTCAAAGAAAGTAAATTGCAATATTCTTGTTTCTTTAAGAGACACAACGTTTATTAAACATAAAAATGATTCGATATTTAATGCACATGAACTGAAGAAATTCTGGATTGACCCACCTCCTTTTAGAGAAGTTCTTTCTAAGAGATTAAAATTTGCAAGCAGTGTCTTGACAAATAAGAAAGCAACTATTCCATATAATGGCATGCAGTTAACTATTGAAAACCTAGGTGTTTTCTTCGATATTGCCCACTCCACTCTTTTAAAAGAAACCTCAGCAAGATTAATCGAATGCCTAGCTGATGGAAATATAAGAAAAGGTGTTTCGTTAGTAAGCAACTTTTTAACATCAGCCCACATTCAGGCAGATAGAGCTTTATATAATTATTTGAATAAGGCGGTCATTAGAGGCTTACTGGAAAATCCAGGTGCCTTGACCCCCATCCGCCACACAAATTTAGCTTTAAATAATGCCGTTGTGATGGGGTCAATCTTGGTGGATTTTCCACATGTATTGCATATACATAATTTAATTTTTTTATTTTTGAAAACACATCTTGTGTAAAAAAATAGCGCTGTCTGCGAATATTATTAAATGAGGGGTAAAAATTATTACCAAATTATGGGCTTGTACAATACGATTTTCTTAAGCCCAAATTTTCATGAATTGCACATACTAATTTTGCATATTTAATTATTTTAAACATTTTAGAGTAAATAAAAATTATAATGTCTGGAAGCAAATAAGGAGGGTAATAATAATTACCAATAAAGAGGTTTTGCGGTAAAACAATTTTTCTAAAACCTAAAAAAAAAATAAAAAATTTATTGGTTTAATGGCAGCAGGTTTAATAAATTTTTTATAAGGGGTTACACATTATATATTTTTTTTTGTCGCAATAAACGTTTTACTTTTTCGTTCAATGATTAATTCAAAATTAATTTTTGGATGAATGAAGAGCTAACTTACACTATATCTAAAAGAGTAGAATCTCTCTTTTTTATGCTCATGCTTATTGTTTTGATAAGCTTACAGGCAGGTTCAGCCTACGGAAGAACAGGGAAAGGCCTGTTAAAAATACCCTTTTATCCTGAAATTCATACCACTACCAGCACCCAATTTGAAAATAATTCAGTAAATCGTCCTTCAAAAATCTTCAGATTCCTTTCCTCCAATAAAAAAAAAGAAGCGGTTCTTTGTGGGGTACAGATGCAGGATTCAGTAGTAGGTTACACTAAATCAAATACAAATAACCAGATCTTTTACCTTTTAACTATAAAGAATACGGGCAGCCAAAGGGATTCTTTCAGTTTTAGTACAACCACATCGGGTACGCCCCTATACACTTTTATTGAAACGGTAAATGGGACTACCATCACCCAAACCCCGGGGATAGAGGCAGGAGCGAGTTATTCTTTTATCATCCGGTTCGTTGTTCCAAGCGGGTCACCAGCGGAGACGACCAACTATACCAATCTTATTGCCACATCGTCTGTTTGCGGATCAAGTACATCGGATACCACTCATCTTTTAACTCATCTTTACAGTGGAACAGCTACTACCGGCGATAGTTGTGACGTGCAGGTATCCAAAACAGCAGATGTAGGAACTATAACTGCAGGAAATACCATTACTTATACCATTTCCCTGATTAATAACTTGCCGGGTCTGGCCAATGATGTCTTTGTGATAGATACACTTGCCTCCTCACTTGTCTACCAATCATCGGTTGTAACGGTAATACCCAGCGGCTTTAACTATTCTTTGAACTATAATGCAACATCAAGAACGGTTCAATTCAAGGCACTAAGTTCACTTGGTCAAAGCCAGCCCATTACGTTTACCATTAAAGTAAAGGCCCTTTGTACTGCAGTACCTTCCGTTATTAATAATGCGGTTGTTACTTCTTCAACCTACGATAATAATTCATCAAATAATGCGTCAAGAGTTACAACCACCGTCACCAGCTCGTACAGTTCTCCAACTGCAAGCTCTGTAGCCAGTTGTTACAACTCAACAGCCACCTTAACGGCATCAGGCGCGGCTTCCGGATCCGGGTACAAATGGTATTCGGTTAGTTCGGGTGGAATGTATCTAAATACAGGGTCATCTTATACAACGCCTGTTCTAAATAATTCAACCAACTATTATGTTTCCTATTATAATATTGATACCACCGTCTGTGAAGGCCCAAGAACGGCCGTTGCAGTAACGGTATTAGCAGCACCTGTGATAAGCAGTCCCTCCGGGACTACCGTTTGTCCGAATGAGGCCACCTCTTTCTCTGTAAGTGCCACGGCAACGAGCCCTACTTATCAGTGGCAGCTTAGCACCAATAGTGGGAGCAGTTGGGCTTCGTTAACCAATGTATCCCCCTACAACGGGGTAGCTACAGCCTCCCTCACTATCAGCAGTGCCGCTTATTCCATGAACGGATATCAATATCGCTGCAATGTAACTTCGGGTGGATGTACCAATACGATTTCAAGTACGGCAGCTACCTTAACGGTCAGAAAGCCTTATACCTGGCTGGGGGTAAACACCAACTGGGATGATCCGCAAAACTGGTGCGCGGGCGTACCTGATTCTTCTTCGGATGTTACCATTCCTTCAGGGCTTACTTATTACCCGATCATTACTACCACGGCGAGTACCCATAACAGCTATACAGGGAGCGGTACTACCGTTACACTTGATTCGGGTACGATAAGGATCTTCGGGACCATTACCAATAACGGTCTTTTTGACTCGAGAACCGGTAGGGTAAATATGAAAGGAAGCGCCGCCCAAACGATTGCCGGTAGTATATTTAACAGTAAAACCGTATTGAATCTCGTTGATGCCAACACCAGCAGCGCGGGGCTTTCCATTTCTTCCACTGCTACCGATACGTTAAAGATATCGGGAACACTTTCCTTTGGTACCGATAGCAGCAAACTCAATACAGGAAACAATATTGATCTTTTATCGACTGCTGCTGCCACTGCCAATGTCGGAATTGTACAAACTAATAATACGATTACCGGAGAGGTGATCGTTGACCGCTATATCAATACAGGCACTATCGGGTCACAACACATTAAATCATGGCAATTTTTATCTACTCCAACCAACGGACAGAGTATAAGAGAAAGCTGGATGGAGGGTGGTAGTACCGTTACGGGTTTTGGTACTCAAATAACCGCGCCACAGGGTACTGCCAATGGTTTTGATCTTTCTTCACCTGCTTATTCTATAAAATATTACAATGCGTCGACCAATGCCTGGGATGGTGTATCCAATGCCAATTCTATTTTATACAATCTGAAAGGTTACATGCTTTTTGTTCGTGGTGACAGAACTGTTAGCAACCCATTTGCCCCGGCAACCAATACGATATTACGATCAAAAGGTGCTTTATTAACAGGTACAATTGGTCCTGTGACAGTATCGCCCGGCCATTATCAATCGGTAGGAAACCCCTATGCATCAATGATCGATTTTACCAGGGTAACCAAAGATGCCGGTGTTGATGATAAGTTTTATACCTGGGATCCCTATCTATATGGCACCTACGGTTATGGAGGATACCAGACGATGAGCAGCACGAATAACTGGAAGCCTTTGCCGGGTGGCACCTTGCCCTATGACAGCGGCGCTGCCAATTCGACTATTCAGTCGGGACAGGCATTTTTTGTTTACTCCACCACCGTTTCTTCTTTTGTAAATCAAACTTATTCTCTTTCGTTTACCGAAAATTGCAAGACCGATGGCAATAGGGCTGTCAATTTTAGCAGAACAACCTCCCCAAAAGGTACGCAAGAAAAGTCGTTTTTAAGAGCCAGCCTTTTTACCTCAACCGGGCTGATAGCTGATGGCAATTCGGTAGCATTTTCGACTCTTTACAGTAATAAGGTGGACCGCGATGATGCACTAAAAATGATGAATGGAGGGGAAAATTTTGGTCTGTCACGTAATGGGAAATTGCTGGCTGTGGAAGCTCTGGCCCCGCTCACCACCGATGATACTCTTTTCTATTACCTTTCTAACGTCAGGCAGCAAACCTACCAGTTGCGATTTGCACCTGAAAACATGCAGGAGTACCATTTACAGCCCGTTTTAGAAGATTCATATACTAATGTTTATACACCACTTAGCCTGGCAGACACCACTTTCGTAAATATCACTTTTACAAGTAATGCGGCTTCCAGGGCGGCAGGCCGGTTTAAGGTGGTTTTCAGGGAAATGTTTTCCACCCTGCCGGTTAACTTTACCTGGTTGCATGCCTCTAGAACCACACAAGGTGCGTTAATCAGTTGGAAATCCGGGAATGAAGATGGGCTTGTCCGCTACGAAATTCAATATTCTAAAGATGGGATACATTTTGAAACTGCTGGTTCAATAGCTGTAAATCCGCTAAACAATGGAAGTTATAGCTGGAATGCAAGTCAACCGAAAGAAGGAAATAATTATTACCGTATCTACGCTTTGGAGGATAACGGGGAATCCTTTTTTTCGAATGTTGCCAACTTGTTTATTCGCAGTTCCATAGCCAGCATATCCGTTTTTTCCAATCCGGTTCTTAACAGCTCATTTCAGTTGCATTTTTCGAATCAGCCTGCGGGTATTTATTATCTCAATCTTTTGAACCCTGCCGGGCAAACTGTTTATTCGGACAGGTTTTCTTTTGCGGGTGGAAGCGGCATTAAAACCATTTACACACGACAATTACCTAAAGGAATTTATCAAATAGAATTAGTTAAACCATATGATTGTAAATATATTATAAATGTTGTTTATTAATTTTTATAAATAAAATCACTTCTATACAACTAAGCCACCTGCTGCTTGAGTTCACTCAATTTTCGTTCGAGATAAGTGATTTTGGCAAGCTTGTATTTTTGTTGGTATTCCACTAAATCAAGAGGTTTAAATTCTTCCTTATAACGAATCATTTTATAGTAAATAGTAGCAATTTTATTTGCGGTTGCAACAATAGCATATTTATTGCCGCCCTTAGCTTTCTTTCTTCTGAAGTAATCTCCTAACCAATGGTCACTTCTTTGAACTGAATTGGCAGCATGACGGAAAGCCTGACTTGCTATTCCAGGTTTCTTCCTCATTAATTTACTACTAATTGTTTTACCACCTGATACCAAACCACTATCAAGATAGACATTCCATCCATGGGAAATAACACATAGATTTCATCAAAACCTTCTCACCATTTATTTCTTTTAGCGATTTACACAATTGTTCTTCTACCGCATCCAGCGTTGGAAATGTATAGTTATTAAACTTCTTTTGTTCCCTTATATAATCCCATATGTGTTCTGTGGGATTAAGTTCGGGGGAATAAGGTGGTAATTTTAAAAGTTGTATATTTTCTGGAAGTACCAATGCTTTACTGGTATGCCATCCAGCTCCATCCAAACATAATATAATGCGATAATGAATATATGCCTCTGAGAATGCTTTCAAAAATTCATTCATTGCTTCAGTATTATTTACAGGCGAAATGATTGAAAATTCTCTCCGCTTTGAGGGCATACACTTGTATAAGCATAAATGTATTCCCGTATCATTTGCTGGGTTACCATTGCTCTTTTACACTTTTTTACCCAACAGTTGCCAACGATGTTTATTCTTCCAAATCGTGCTTCATCTTCAAAAAATAATCTGATCGGACGATTATCTTCTTGTCCTATAAAATAGGTTGCCAAAACATCGGAGAGTTTTTTTTAAATAGATCCTGGGCAGCTATATCCTGAAGAGGATGTTTTGGACGTGGTGCTTTTTTCTTCCATCCATGGCGTTTAAATAAATCCCATAAATAATCTTCTGAAACACTACGGTTTACTTTTTTTTCAACTTCTTGTCGAATATCCTTTGCAGTAAGAATTTCTCCTCTCAAAGATTTTTCAGCTATACTTTTTAAAAGGTCTTCCTCTTGTAAGAATGATAGATTTGATCGAGCCTCCCTTCTGCCACCCCATTGCAGATGAGATAAATATTCCGCACCATATTTATTATAAAGTCTCACATAGCGTCGCACAATATTTGGTGTTGAGGCTAAAAGAGATGCAATAGTATCAACTTTTATTCCAGGATTATTAGCAACAGCATTTAGAATCTGCCATTGCTTAAAGATGCGCAAATCTGTCGCAGTAAGTGCCTTCTTATTTAATTCAGATAAACTTAAGTGCTCTTTCAATTTAAGTGATGACATTTGTAAATATTTACCATAAAGGTAGTATTTTATTTGTACATCTTGATAGCGGTTTGGTATGAGATTTTATTGTTAGGGCAAAGATTTAACCATGAACAAAAATGCAATTCATTTTCCCATTTGCTTAAATCTGTACCTGTTTCGGCAAGTAATTCCAGAGCGCCTATATCGCCTAAACCAAAAATTGCCAAAACATCAACTCCATATATTCTTTCCAAATACCCTCTTATATCAAACTTCGGGTGATTCTTAGCTTTCGTTTTCTTTTTCTTCTTTACTGTTGTTGATTCGTCTTTCTTTACTTCGCTGGCTTCCATTACTCCGTCATTGCGGCTGGCTTCATATTGTTGCAATTGCTTTTCTATTTGTAAATCACAAATTTCAATACGCTGTTTATAGGTTTTATAAAACTCGTAATTCTGTTCTAAAGTAAACAGGTGTTCATCACGCCAGTTCCCCTGCAATGATTTTTGTATGGTTTCATGTTCAGCCTTTATACGACGATCTATCAATGGTAGAAAATTAGCTGCATTACGTTCTCCTGCAATGATCGCTTCTATTACTGCTATTCCTGTCTTTCCGGTAATGTCATCAATAACGGTATGAAACTTTATGTTCATTAATTCAAATGATTTTTGCATTCGGTTAATAAAACGGCTTATATCCTGGGTCAATGATTTACGGAACCTCGTCACAGTGCGTAATGCCTCCTGTTCATCTCCGGGCAGATACGAACTTTTTAATAGTCCGCAACTGTGCAATCTCTGTATCCACATGGCATCATCCTCATCTGTTTTTCTGCCGGTTACATTTTTTACAGTTTTTGAATTAACCAAATACACTTCAAAGCCGTTTTGAACAAGCATGGTAAATAAAGGTTTCCAATAAACTCCGGTGCTTTCCATGGCTACTGTTTCGATAAGACAAACTTTTAGCCATAGGACGATGGCTTCCAGGTCGCAAGTCATAGTCCCGAACTTTCTTACACGCTCTTTACCACAGCCTTCCGGCACGGCTACTACATGCTCAGTATCGCCGATATCTATGCCGGCTGCATGCCGATTAATTAATGACATTTCTACAACGTCTTTTTGTTTCTTGATTTTTGGGGCTTTCTCTTTCATAAATTTTTTAATTTTATGTTTTTAAAATAAAAAACTCTTTGCCTGGCAGCTTCACAAAAGTTAATCTTCTATCGAAACCTCTAACGGTTAATTTGAAACTTAAAGTGCTGACAGAACCAGACTACTAATTGAAATTATTTTCAATGAAAACTATGGTCTTACTGCAAAGAGCTTTTTTAATTACATTACAAAGCTAATATTACAGTTGTTTTTAGCGAAACATCGGCGCGCCTATAGAGGAACTACTAAACGACTAAAAGCCGGAAATCCTGAACCGTCGCCGGTACCTTATCCACATTTCAATTCCTCAATGGTTCGATTAAAAGAGTTAAAGGATAATACACGGTTGGTTATTCTTGCTTATTTCAATTCCTCAATGGTTCGATTAAAATACTTTGAAGCAAACTGTTATTAAGCAACTTGATGCAATTTCAATTCCTCAATGGTTCGATTAAAAGTGTTAGACTGGAAGGGAAATAAAGTGTCCCTGGCATTTCAATTCCTCAATGGTTCGATTAAAAGAAAAGGTACGTTACTGATGCTCAGAAAACTGTAATATTTCAATTCCTCAATGGTTGAGGTACACATTCATTTGACCGGCATCTGAATGGTCGAACTCACCGATTTTTAAATCCAGAAGTATGTGGGTTTTTAAGATTCTGTGATAAAATACTAAGTCAATTCGGTAATGTTTATTATCAAACGTTATTCTCTTTTGCCTGGCCTCAAAACAAAATCCTCTTCCCATTTCAATTAGGAAGTTCTGCAGGTTGGTGATGATACTTTCTTCCAGATCAGATTCACTGTAAGATGGCTTTTCTTCCAACCCCAGGAATTCCAGCAAATAAGTATTGCAGAATACATCTTCAGGTTTCACATCAATTTGGACAATATGTTTTTTTAGGATAGATTCTTTTTCGGTACTAAGTCCGGTTCTTTCATACAGAAGGCCTTCTATAGCTCTTTTTAAATCTCTAACACCCCAATTATTCCTTATAGCCTGTATCTCATAAAATCGGCGCTTTAGTTCAGAATCCGCCTTTAAGAACTCTATAAAATGGGAAAAACTAAGACTGTTTATTAGCAGCGAGATATTAGATTTGGCTTCTTGTTGTGGTAAGAATTGGTCAGACAGTGCCTGACCAATCTTAATAAACTAAGACATCAGGATCAGTATGACTGAAAACGGAGACCCATTAGAAAATGCTATAGCTGAAAGAGTGAATGGAATCATCAAAGAAGAATATCTGAATCACTATCAAACTACCAATTTACCAGAAGCAAAAAACAATTACAAAAAGCGATCAGTCTGTACAACAATGACAGGCCACACATGAGTATCGGCAACTTAACCCCGAATAAATTACATAACAATCAAAAAATAAACCACCAGAGACTATGGAAAAACTATTTTAAAAAAAGAAATACTTTTGAAAACAAAAATGAAAATCACCCTGTAAACCTATTGCAGGATTTATCTATTAACCTGTAAACTTTTTTTAGGACGAGTCAACAACTGGTTTTAATTGGTCAGACAGTGTCTGACGAATTTGAGGGTAGGTGGTATAAAACTGCCTAAACAGCTTAAGGTTGGTTTCAGCCAAACCCTTTACGCCTTTTTCCTTTAGCCAGGTGGCAAGGGTTTCTAAGACCTTGTTACCGTACTTTGCTCTGTCCTTACCTGACTGTTCATATTCAATGATATGGCAGCCAATTATCCAATTTCTCAGGGTCATGGCTACGTTCACCTGTTTTTGCACCCGGCTTAAAAAATACTGGTTGGTTTCTTCTATTGCTTTTGATAGAATTTCCAAGCTATTAACCTGTTTCATTTTTTCAATAATTAATTAGGTTCAAAATCATTAAAGCCTCGGCCATCAATATATATAAAATAAAAGGTCAGTTTTGACAAATTATATCCGGCCAAAACTACTTTACAACTCACCTCTTTCCTTCCATATCTCCTGCATTTTATGAGCAGCCTCTTCCGGAGAAATTCTTATATACTTGAAAAAATCTTTTTCGCTTTTGTGCCCGCTTATTTTCATAATCAGTGATGAAGGAGTACCGGCTAAAAATTCATTTGTACAAAAAGATCTGCGACAGGTATGCGATGTTATCCAGTCACATTTGGGTTTTGTTTCTGTAATTAATTTATTCCCTTTCTTGTAGAAATGTGTAACAGGATCGGTAATTCCAGCCAACTTCGCTAGGCTTTTTATGTGCCGATTGAATTCAGCATTGGTTAACGGTTTAAAATTTTCGAAACAACGGTTCTCTAATATTTGCATAGCTTCTTTTCTTAAAGGGATAACTACCCAGTGATCCGATTTTTGCTGCTTTTTAAATAGCATTCCCTTTCTGAGATCGTCTTGCTTAATTTTTGAAAAATCAGAAAAGCGTAACCCCGTTAGACAGCCTAGTACAAAATCGTTTCGATAGTTAGTAAGATGAGGTTGTTTAGCCAAGTCAACTTTATTGATAGCCTTTATTTCTTTTTTGGAAAGGTACACTGCATCAACTTCGACCTCAAGTACTATCCAGTCATCCATATCGAATGAGGGAATTATTTTTTTCTTGATCCTATCCTTTAAAAAAGTTTTAAACTGCTTTATTGTCTTACCTACGGTATTAGTCTTTAAACCCACCAGAAGTTTCTTTCTTCTCGCAATTACATAATCGTAAGTCAGGAAGTCGACAAACTCTTCGTAAAAACTTATATCAAGTGAATCAAAAGTGATTGGCTTTTTCCTGAACTGCTCAAATGCCAATAAATGATCCTTCATATTTCGGTATATCCTTGGCATATCCGCTGATACCTTTTTAGTTTTTATCTTTATGTAATTATCGATCTGGAAATAAATGTCCTTATTAAGGTAAACATCATCCAGAATTTTCTCTTTGTCTCTATTTTGTAATTCAGATACTACACATTCAAAAGATTGATCAGGCTTGTAGTAAAGCTTAAAAAACTCCAATGGATTTTCGTGTCTTTTGAACGCAAGAGAAATAATGTCTTCTGCTTTCCTTAACTCGTGAATTAGCCTCTGATTTAATTCAGAAGGACTACCGTATATCTCAGGAAGGTTATCTGAAATACATTCTCTTCTCCTATTCCAATATTTCGGAGATATAGCCAAACCCGAATCGAGCAATGCTCTTTTTTCACTGGTAAAGCAATATTGAATTCCAATAGATGCCGTACCGTCTTTTCTTATTTTTCCTGTTTTACAAATAGGCTTAACCGGTAAATTCATATTTCAAATTTTATTGTTTACTGATCATTTTTATCATGTCCCAGCGGGGAACCCAAATCTTTATTAGATAGACCAGGATTCTTGGTCTATCTAATGGTCTATTAAAATGAAGTAAAGATGAATATGAAGATAAAACAGAGAATGACTGCAAGCTGTTATAACAATCTAAAAACCAGGCTATAACAGTAAGGATAGGTAAAAATAGAAAAAGGGGCTATCTCATTGATAATCCCCTTTAGAGGTCCCGAGCGGATTCGAACCGCTGTAGAAGCTTTTGCAGAGCTTTGCCTAGCCACTCGGCCACAGGACCTTTTTTTAGGGGCACAAAAATAGGAAATTTTTGTTTAGAATATTTTAATTCTTAAGGAACAAATTCTGTTAAGTTGGATTGAAGTAATTTTGGCAAAAATTGATATTATAAAGAATGATTTTTTCAATTGATTTTTTTATTAAAAAAATGATATGCAGCAAATTGCCGAATCAGAATTGATCATTAACTCACGCGGAGCTATTTACCATCTTGATGTAAAACCAGGTGAACTCGCGGAAAATATTATTACAGTTGGCGACCCCGGCAGGGTAAAGGAAGTAAGCAGGCATTTTGATAAAATAGAAGTGCAAAGGCAACACCGGGAGTTTATAACTCATACCGGTTATCTTGGCAATAAAAGAATTTCCGTGGTAAGTACCGGCATCGGCCCCGATAATATTGACATTGTGATGAACGAATTGGATGCATTGGTCAATATTGATTTTTCTACAAGAACGATTAACCCCGAGCTAAAAAAACTAAATATTATTCGCATCGGCACTTCCGGGTCTTTGCAGGCTGATGTGCCGGTTGATAGTTTTGTGGCAAGTACCCACGGTCTTGGTGTTGACAATTTATTGAACTTCTATCTTCATGAAAACAATGAAGAAGAAAAACAATTGTTACATTCATTTATTACACAAACCCAACTACATAATAATTTCAGTCCTTATATTGCCGGGGCTTCTGTGTCGCTTATCAAACATTTTGTAGATGGTTATCACCAGGGAATAACCGTTACATGCCCGGGTTTTTATGGTCCACAGGGAAGGGTGCTCCGCCTCGGGATTTCAAATCCACATTTAATCGACCGCCTTACAGAGTTTCAATTTGGTCACCATCGCATTACTAATTTTGAAATGGAAACCTCCGCCATATATGGATTGGGCAAAGAATTGGGTCATCATTGCCTTTCATTGAACGCAATTGTTGCCAACAGGATTCATAAAAATTTTAGCGCCGACGGGCCGGGACTTGTAGAAAAATTAATTATTAAATCATTGGAAATAATTTTTGAAAAACTTTAATATGGACATAAAATTTTATAAGTACCAGGGTGCAGGAAATGATTTTATTTTATTAGACAACAGGGAAAAAATGTATGATGATATCACGTCCGCACAGGTAAAAAAATTATGCGACAGGCATTTTGGTATAGGTGCCGATGGGCTTATGCTGCTGAATAACAAAGAAGGTTATGATTTTGAAATGCTTTACTATAATGCTGACGGAAATCCCGGCAGTATGTGCGGCAATGGAGGAAGATGTATTGTAGATTTCGCTTCGAAATTGAGAATAAAAAAAACGGAATATAATTTCCTGGCGCCGGATGGTTCGCATGAAGCAGAAATTGACCTGGAAAAAGAGGTGAGTTTAAAAATGCAGGATGTAAAGAATGTGGAATTTTCTTTTGATTATTATTTATTAGATACAGGATCGCCCCATTATGTAAAATATGTAAATGATATTGCCGATATGGATGTCGTTACTGAAGGGCGCAAAATCCGCAACAGTAAACATTTTGCAGAGAAAGGAGTGAATGTGGATTTTGTGGAAGTGATCTCCGATGATGAAATTTTTGTTCGTACCTATGAGCGTGGTGTGGAAAATGAAACTTTAAGTTGCGGAACCGGCGTTACCGCATCGGCCCTTATTGCTGCCCATAATGACATGGGATTTAATCGTGTAGAAGTGAAAACCAGGGGCGGAAATTTAAGTGTGGAATTTGAAAAAATGAGTGATAAGGAATTCGTCAACATCTGGCTGAGCGGCCCTGTAGAATTGGTATTTACCGGTGCAATCAATTTAAAATATTGAGTATGTTCAATATAAGGGTCTATGGAATTTTAATCAATGAAAATAAACAAATTCTTCTTAGTGACGAATTCATCCGGGGCCAATATTATACTAAATTTCCCGGCGGCGGACTTGAATTAGGAGAAGGCACGCGTGATTGCCTTAAAAGAGAATTCCAGGAAGAAATGAGCCTCAATGTTGAAGTGAAGGATCATATTTATACCACTGATTTTTTTCAGATAAGCGCCTTCCATCCTGAGCATCAGATTATTTCCATTTATTATTTTGTGCAGCCTTTGGAACCAATCACCTTTTCACTTACGCAAAAAGAATTCGATTTTACGGAACAACAATTAATTATCTATAAAGAAAAATCAGAGATTGAAACTTTTCGGTTTGCAGATTTAATTTCTTTTTCTGATAAGGATGTTTCGCTTCCTATTGATAAAGTAGTAGCAGAGATCATCAAAGAAAAATATTAATCATCCCGCAGTGGGAATATTTTCAAACAACGTAGTATCACCCATAGCCGCTCTTTTCATATTGATAGCAGTTGCATGGCCTACATATTTCTCTATTCTTTTTTCCACTAAATAGATAACCGGGGTAAGTACAATGGCCATGGTAAATTTATACAGGTAATTCATAATGCCAACGGCTAATATAAGTTGCCAGGTAAACAAACCGCTGAACGCGATGAATAAAACAATATAACTATCTACCAATTGTGATACCAGGGTGGAACCCGTAGCCCGCAACCATAAATGTTTATCGCCTGTTACTTTTTTTATTTTTTGAAATACCAAAACATCTACAGCCTGGCTTACTAAAAAGGCAGCAATACTTCCTACAATGATCCTCATATTCTGCCCGAAAATGGCCTTGAAGGAGGTTTGTATATTTTCAACGCCCTGCTGATGGCTGCTGCTGAGCCATACCTGCGCCGGCGGTAAAGCTATCGCTATTAAATACATTAAAAAGGCATAGGCGATCAGGATGACGGCCGTAATGGAAATTCTTCGAACAGCCTTTGGTCCGTAATATTCATTGATGATATCGGTAATCACAAATTCAAGCGGCCAAAGCAAAACACCACAGGTAAGCGTAAACGCTAAACCACTTTGATGAAAAAGGGTAAAGTTCACCGGGTGCATGCCCAATAAAGATTCCATAGAAAATAGTTTCATGCCGATGGCTTCCGCGATTAACGCATTGGCAACAAAGAAACTGGCAAAGCCAACAAAGAGTTTGGTAGGTTTATCACTTAAAATTTTATGTATCATGAAAATAAATTAATCAAAAAAAGAAATAAATAAATTGAAGTACAAGGAAAATAAAATTAATAATTGCCAGCCATTTTGGAATATAAAATGGTTTACGGCTAATGACAAGTACTGTATAAACAAGGCATATTAATAAATTAATAACAATAGCCGAAAAGCCAAGTGTAATAATAATATCTTTAAAAAAAGGAACGGCTTCAACAGTATCACGGCCTTGGGTCACGGGCTTTTTTGCTTCCATTTTACTAAAAAAAACAAACAATAAAAATGCGATATTGCAGATAAATGCAAACCTCGAAAAAAAAGAAATTACTTTCATCAATTAAAATATATTTGGAAATTTTCTTGTCAAAATAAAATCAATTTATTGGATTAATAGGCCCGATGGAAAATAATAATTTTAAAATAGCGCTCATTATCTGTACTTATAACCGCGACAGGTATTTACCCGAAGCACTTGAAAGCATAAGGCACCAAACAATGGATCTTTCCCAATTTCAGGTAATCATTGTGGATAATCGCAGTACCGATAATACAGCCGCTATTTCCCAAAAGTTTATAAAAGATAACCCGGCAATAAATTGTAAATATTGCTTTGAAGAAAATAAAGGATTGTCCTTTGCCCGCAACCGTGGCATCAAAGAAGCCAATGCCCCGGTTATTTCTTATGTGGATGACGATGCCATTCTATCTCCACACTTTCTGGAGGAAATGGATATATTTTTCAATAAATATCCTGGTGCTGTTGGCGCAGGTGGAAAAGTGATCCCTAAATATGAAGACGGCAAAGAACCGGTTTGGATGAGTAAATACCTCTATGGTTTTGTTGGCAAACTGGATCATGGAAAAGATATTTTACAATTTGATGAAAGCATGAAATATCCTGCTGGTTGTAATATGGCTTACAAAAAAGAAATTTTAATAGCAGCAGGAGGATTTAATAATGAACTCAAATTCAGAAGTGACGATAAATATATTTTCTATAAAGTAAAATCTCTTTCTGCTAACATTTATTATGTACCCGATGCATGGCTGTTCCATTATATTGACAGTTATAGATTAGATATGAAAAACTTCAAAAAGTTATTCCTGAAAACTGGAAATGAAGAAAAGAAAAGATTGATTTCAGAAAAAAATAGGGTAGGGTTATTAAAAAAGCTTTTTGAATTTATTTTTAAAGCAGCAGCCTCTTTTATTTTATTGTTAATTTTCTTGTTCAAAGGCCAATATGCAAAAGGAAAATACATCGTCATCTCCCAGTGGTGCACGCTTATAGGCTTTTTAAACAAAGATGTTTTCGTAAGATAGGCAACCTTCAACTATCAACCATCAACCATCAACCTTCAACCTTCAACCATTTTCAATTATCAATTATCAATTCTCAATTATCAATTTTGCTTAACTCCTCCCTTTCAACATTGGTACAAAAGAAAAATTTGAAAAAGTTTCTTCAGATAAATTTCCGTCTGCATTTTTGGTGATCCGCATCATTTTTTGCACGCCATCCTCATCAAGGGGAATAATCATTTTGCCTCCTGGTTTTAATTGTTCAATTAATTTGGGTGGAATAAAAGGTGCGGCGGCTGTAATTAAAATAGTATCAAATGGTGCATAGGTTGGCAAACCTTCAAAACCATCTCCATAAAAAAATTTTATGTTGGGATATTTTGATCTTAGTATAAAATTTTTATTGATCTCAAATAATTTTTTCTGCCGTTCGATTGTAAACACATTAGCGCGCATTTCTGCAAGTACTGTTGCCTGGTATACGCTGCCTGTACCTATTTCCAAAATTTTATCAAAAGGCCGCACTTCCAAAAGCTGCGTCTGGTAAGCAACGGTATAAGGTTGTGAAATCGTCTGTCCTTCACCGATAGGGAAGGCCCTGTCCTGGTAGGCAATATGTTCCAGCGCGGTATCTAAAAAATAATGTCTTGGAATATGCATCATTGCCTCCAGCACATTTTCATCGGTGATTCCCTTTTCCCTGATTGAATCAATTAATTTTTTTCTTAGCCCTTTATGCCTGTAGGTATCTTCAAACTTTCGCATGTGTGCAATTTAGAAAATTTGTATAAACTAATCACCTGAATATTTTATCATTAAGCGTATACCTGGAATTCTGGCCAGCAACAATTGTCGGCACAGCTTTTGCCTCTGGCAGCATATGAAAAAAATAATGATCCTGTTGATGACCACTGCCATGCTATTTATGGACTGCAACCAAAAGAAAGTAGAAAAAAAATCAAAAAAGATCAGTAAAAGAAATTATAGTATTACAAAAGACAATGCATACAACGATATTTTTTTGGATAGTGCCGCAATGGAAAATTATATTTCAAAAAATGCGATTCCCGAAGAAATGGCGAATCGAATCAGGAGCTTTTATAATACCCGTAATTTCGAATTTGCCTGGTTTTCATCCAATGGTTTATCTGAACAGGCATTGGGATTTTCAAGTCTTTTAAATTTTAAAGGAGAAACAACTGCAAAGCAAAAGAAACTGAAAAAAACAATCGATAATTTATTGGATAATGAGAGTGTAAGTATTTCCGAAAATGATAAATCCATTATAAATACTGAATTGCTTTTAACCAAAAGTTTAATTGATTTTTCGCTTGCCAATTTTGAAAAAGGTTTTGTAAAAAGAAAAGAGTTGGAGCGGTTCATTCCTTATCAAAAGGCAGATCCTGCAGAACTTGCCGATTCCTTATTAAATAAAAAACATAAGGATGATAAATATTTTTCAGATATAAATGAATCTTATAAATTACTTTCAGAACAGTTAAAGAAATACATAGATATAGCCAAAGCGGGTGGATGGCCTTCAATAATCGGCGATGCAAAATCATTTAGAGAAGGAGCTTCCTCATTGAAGTTTACGGCGATCAAAAAAATACTCTTCCTAACGGGTGATCTTCCAAAACAAGATACTTCAGTTGTATTTAATGAAAATCTCAGGAATGGGATTAAAAATTTTCAAAAAAGGTTTGGATATACCCCCGACGGAAAAGTAACAAAACAATTGCTTGATGAAATAAATGTGCCTGTTATGGAACGTATAAAACAAGTTCTCATCAATATGAACCGCATGAGATGGCTGCCTCAGAAGCCTGAAGGGAAACTGATTGTCGTTAATATCCCTGAATTTACATTGTATGTTTATGAAGGAAAAAATGAAGCGTTGTCTATGCCTGTAGTTGTTGGAAAAGAAGGCCACAATACCACCATTTTCTCTGACAGGCTCACTACGATTGTATTTAGCCCTTACTGGAATGTGCCCCCAAGCATTGTAAAAAATGAAATTGTGCCCTCCATGGAAAAAGATAACAATTACCTTTCTGAACACAATATGGAAATTACAGGAAACGAAAATGGATTACCGATAGTAAGACAAAAGCCCGGCCCCGAAAATTCCCTGGGAAAAGTGAAATTTTTATTCCCCAATACTTTTAATATTTATTTCCATGACACACCCGCTAAAAGCCTTTTTGATAAAAAGGTAAGAGCGTATAGCCATGGCTGTATACGCCTTAGCCAACCGGCAGAAATGGCTGCTTACCTGTTAAAAGGTAACTCAAAATGGACTCCACAAAATATTGATGAAGCGATGAACAGTGGTGTTGAACAATATGTGCAGCTTAAAGTAGCGGTCCCGGTTTTCATCACATACTACACTGCCTGGGTAGATGAAAATGGCAAGCTCAATTTCAGAAATGATATCTATGGGCATGATAAAGATATTTCGGGTAAAATGTTTATAAAATAAAAAGAAAAATATACATAAGCTGAAATGGCATCTATTGCAGATTATTTTATACCAAAATATTCATAAACGCCAGGCAATCTTTAAACCAGGTTAGTTTTTAGGAAGCGCTCGCTTTATTTCCCAAATTTTGTTTCAAATAGCATCCGGACCGGTAAAAATTATAAATAAAGACAATGAATAGGGTTTCAATAACGTTTTCCTTTTTGAATTATAATGTGGTGAAAGTTCAAATGAGAAAAATAAATCCTTAATTTGTAAATCTGTTTATCAAAACATATCCAAAACCCGGCTTTAAGATGAAATATAGAATTTCTATTTTTTTAATTTTGTTTTGCTTTGCGCATCAACTTAAAGCCCAATATTTTTATGATGATAATTACTATAATAATCCTTTGATATTTGAAGCCGGTATTTCTATTGGCCCTATGAATAGTTTAACCGACATTGGAGGAAGAATTGGAAGAGGACAAAGGGGGGTAAAAGATTTGAATATTAAAAGTACCACCCTGTATGGCAGCATCTATCTGAGCGCCATTTATAAAAATTTTTTGGCGCTAAGGTTTGAAGGCACTATCGGTCGGGTACAATCAAATGATAGTTTATTAGAAAATGCAAAATCTAATGGTAGCATTGGCAGGTACAACAGGAATTTAAGTTTCAGGAGCCCCATTGATGAAATAACCCTCACTGCCGAATTTCATCCATTAGATTTTTTCAGTTCCCGTGATCCGGAAGGTTATGCAGCTACTTTTTCTCCTTATATTATTGGCGGTATCGGTTATTTTCACTTTAATCCCCAGGCCAATTTAAATGGTAAATGGATTGACCTTCGCCCCTTGCATACTGAAGGGGAGGGCTTTGCGGAATATCCGAAAAGTAAGGAATACAAACTAGATCAAATCAATGTACCCCTGGGGATAGGAATAAAATACGATCTCTCAGCAAAATTTAATCTTAGGCTGGAATACATTACCAGGGTATTATTCACCGATTATCTGGATGATGTTCATGGTACCTATATTGATCCCACGGTTTTCAGTAAATATTTAAGCGGCGCACAACTCGCCGATGCACTTATTTTAAATAACCGCGTAAGATCAGACGCGGTACCAAACCTGACTACTGCGCATCCTAATGGAATACGGGGCAACCCGCTTAATAATGATGCCTATTTTACGGTTAATGTAAAAGTAGGTTTCGTATTTGGAAGAGAAAGCGTCGGCTCAGGCAATGGAAACGGGGGAGGTGGAAGAGCCAGATCAAGAGCACAGAAGAGGCAATTATCATGTCCCAGGTTATATTAATTTAATGGGCTATTGTTAAAAAAAAATACTTAAAAAATAATTAACGTTATAGTAGGATATTAAAATATAAATATTATCTTGCATCGTATTTACTACCAAAAGCGACTACCCTAAACGATCATCTATCCTTTACCTTTAAGAAACCACGTATTATAACTCCCCAAAGGTTATTATTCAGGAAAAATCCACATTTCTTTTAAAGATCATCCGGCTTTAAAAATTCGTTGATTTTCAACCTTTCCGTACATCCTCTGCAAAAAATCATTTACTGTACAACAAGAAAAAATGATTTTTATGAAGAAATTTTACTTAATAACTTTACTTACTCCGAACTTAAAAACAAAAGGCATTTCGCTGATACTGGGGTTTTGCGTGGTTTTGTTTGGGATGGCGCCGAGGGAAAGTTATGCAAGCGATTTTACCGGAACATGGAATTCTGTTACGCCAAGTTTTACTTGTGCCGGAGCCACCGCCAATTATACTTTAAGTGCAAATACAACTACGGATGCGAATTCTGCAATTTCTGTTGGTAAAGCAGTTGTCATAACTTTCCCGGCAGGATTTACGCTTTCTGGCATAACAGGAGGAACGATGAATGGTGCAGCAATAGGCAGTTTAACAAAAACGGCTACTAGTATATCTTTTAATGTACCTACCGGAGGAGATGTTGCAGCTAATTCTTCATTTACTATAATTATAAATGGAATTGTAAATAATAGTACTTCTGGCAATTACCAATTGTTAATGACGATTGATAATTTAACAGGAACTGGAAGCGGAAACCAGGATATTTTTAATGCAGACGTTTCTTCACAATTTACAATAAATCCAGTTATAACCCCCACCGTAAGTGTTAGTTCAGATGATGCAGATAATGCAATATGTACTGGAAGTTCAATAACTTTTACAGCTACTCCTTCAGGTGGTGTTTCATCTCCATTATACCAATGGCAGGTGAATGGCATAAATGTAGGAGCTAATAGTTCAGTTAGTACTTTTACAGTTTCAACTAATCCAACTAATCCATATACCAATCCATTTGTTGTTACTGTGGTGTTAACGTCAGGTGTCACACCCTGTGAGCAAGCGAAAAGCACTGGTCTTTCTGTTACGGTTAATCCACTCCCCACTGTTTTGATCACTAGTCCTGCAGCAGTATGTTCTCCATCAACGGTTGACTTAACGAATGGGGCAGTAACTGCAGGATCAACCACCGGATTAACTTATACTTACTGGACCAATGCAGCAGCAACATCATCATATAGTACACCAACAGCAGCTACTGCCGGAACTTATTATATTAAAGGAACAACAGCTTCCGGCTGTTATGATATAAAGCCGGTAACAGTGACTGTGAATCCAACAGTAACTCCTTCAGTAACGATAACTTCATCTTCAACAAATATTTGTACAACTGCCCCCTCAGGTTCATCACCTGTAACTTTTACAGCTACTCCCGTATACGGTGGTACATCACCCTCTTATCAATGGAAATTAAATGGCACTACAAATGTTGGGTCAAATAGTGCAACTTATGTTGCAAATTCATTCCCTAATGGCTCTGTCATTTTAGTTGTTATGACATCTAATGCAACTTGCCCTTCACCGGTATTTGTAACAAGTAATAATAGTATTACTATGACTGGATATAGTAGTCCCGTCGCAGCGCCAGTATTTAGTCCAACCCCATCTACGGGAGGACCTATAAATCAGACGCTTCTTTGTCCACCAAATACCGGGATGGTTTATACAGTAGCATCTGATCCAAATGTTACGAATTATAATTGGACGGTGCCTTCTGGTTGGGTGATAACTGCTGGGGCTGGGACTAACTCAATAACTGTAAATAATCCTAACCTAAATGCCGGAACTTTTACTATTAATGTAACCGCACAGAACGCTTGTGGAAATAGCGCTACGACTTCTTTGTCTGTAACGATCGATCTTGCAGCTTCAGTATATGCAGGGCCTGATGCCTCTATCTGTGCCGGTTCCTCATATACTTTGTCTAATGCAAATGCAAGTGGATATGTAAATACAAGTACAAAAGATGCTCTTGTTTGGAGTGCAACCCCAAGTGGCAGCGGTACGTTTAATGATAATAGTTTACTAAAACCAATATTTACACCATCGATTTCAACAGGAACTATAACATTAACCTTAACAAGTACTAAGCAATCAGGACACTATGATTGTGCTGTTCTGTCTGACCAAATGTTATTAAC
>DATCMY010000118.1:0-1875 GCA_036565505.1 Hanamia sp. | reverse complement strand
CTGCCGGATGATCTTCCTGGCCATTAAAGTATTGAGGATCGTTCATCCATACATGAGGAAGTTTTGGTCCCATGAATACCAAATCATCTGCATCGAAATACCCAATATGATCACCAACCATTCTTCTACCTGTGCTGCTGATAATGAGTACCAGTTCATATTCCGGATGGTAGTGCCACGGACAAGGGAAAGATTTCCCTTTTTCCCTGAACACGATAAATGATTTATCTATATCCTGTGGTAAGCGGTACTCAATTGCCTTCATTGGATTTTATTTATAGTACAATTTTAATGAAATTAATCAAAGATATCCTGATATGGTAGTATTTGTTGAAAGATAGTATTACGAATACACAAAAAAAGAACAGATTATGAAAAGCGTGGCAACTACTTTTGAGTTATTGCAAATAAAATAAAAATGAAAAAAATAAAAATAGACCATCCTGAACGTAAGACTGGATTTGATACCGGAGCCTATTCAGATGGAGTGGTTATTAATGGGTTTCTCTATGTTAGTGGCCAGGCAGCTGTTAATTTTAAGACCTCTGAATTTGTATTGGGAACAATAGAAGAAGAAACGCACCTTACTCTCAAAAATATAAAGTCCATAGTCGAAGCCGCTGGCGCATCAATGGATGATGTGATTAAATGTACTGTACACTTATCGGATATAAATGAATTTGACCGTTACAATATAGTTTATTCCCAATATTTTAAAAATATTAAACCAGCCCGTACAACAGTACAATCAGTATTGGCAGAAGGAATAAAAGTTGAAATTGATTGTATCGCTAAACTTTCCAATTAATGAATAAAAGGGCAGAGCTCACATCCATTGAGGTAGGCGTCGTTGGTTTAGGATTAATGGGAAGCAGTATTATTGTTTCTTTATTGCTCGCGGGCCATACGGTGAAGGCCATTGCTCCAATACCGGGGGACATTGAACTTGCCTCATCAAGGATAAAAGACCATTTAAATCACTGCCGTAAATCGGAGTCTTTTAAAGTACATGATGGACAGCTTACAATAACCCAGGATTATCAGCAACTTAAAAAATGTGATCTGGTATTTGAGTGTGTCATTGAGAATATTGAGATCAAAGCATCTGTTTACAGAAAAATAGCAGATGAAGTAAGGCCAAATACTGTTATCGCAACCAATACATCTGCTATCGCCATAAGTGTATTACAGGAATTTGTACCACACCCCGACAGATTTCTTGGAGTACACTGGGCCGAACCTGCTTACGCAACAAGATTCATGGAAATCACCTGCGGATCAGGAACCAATCCTTACTATGCAAAATGGGTATTTGGAATTGCTCATCATTGGGGAAAAGAACCCACCTTATTAAAAAAAGATATAAGGGGTTTTATAACCAATCGTTTAATGTATGCTGTTTATCGTGAGATATTCCATCTTGTAACAAATGGGTTGGCCACAATGGAGGATGCAGACAAGGCATTTAGGTATGATGCAGGTTCATGGATAACCATCATGGGTATTTTTCGCCGGATGGACTTTGTTGGTCTATCAGATTACGAACAGATATTTAAAACCATATTTCCGGTTTTGAGCAATGATAATAAGGTGCCGGCGATAATGCAGAAGACAGTTGATAATAATGAACAGGGAACCAGAAATTTAAAAGGATTGTACAGTTACACTATGGCAGAAGCAAAAGAATGGGAAGAAGCATTTGCAATGTTTAATAAAGATATTCTTCAATTAGCATCTTTTTATCCTTCAGGAAGGCTGGAACAACAAAATAAAAAGCCTTTATCATTTAATTCATCGGGGATCGAAATAGCGGAATGTGTTGGAAAAAATACCTAAACCATTCAAATTTTTATATGGAAAAATATACATACAAAA
>DATCMY010000117.1:0-58124 GCA_036565505.1 Hanamia sp. | reverse complement strand
CAGGATTACCCACAACTGTATTAAAAACTGCAAAAAATAAGCAAGTAAAAATGTAAAGGTTTATTGTCTTTCCTATCATAGCAAATCGTTTCTGAATTAAAGTGTCATTAAAACAATTCTAAAGTAGATTTTTATTTGCATTAAAAAAAAATAAAATTGCAACCGGCTGTAAAGTCAATCATTTGTAGGCAATAAACCTTTGTTTTTCAAAGAGCTTAATTGGAAATAAACTAACCTGGAAAAATATTATTCAATCATATTAATAAAATAAATCTGGAAAAACCAAAGTTTTGCGTAAATAAAATAGAAAATTTAATCTGCCGGATAGAAATTAAAAAAAATCATTCATCCTTTTTCAGTTTGACAAAAAACATAATTGTTTAACTTGTGGCTCCTTATCTCAAAAATTTATTTATCTGATGAAAAAAATCCTGGCTACTTTTTTCCTGCTAACTTCTCTAAAGATTATCGCATTTTCCCAAATTTTTAATCCTGCGGCACTTCATTGGGCAGACAGTGTATTTAATAGCCTGAATGATGATCAGAGAATTGCGCAGTTAATGATTTTACGGGAAAGTAGTTTTTCTAAAGATGGGCCAATATATTATGATTCTGCAGTCACCATTGCTATACAAAAGTATAATATTGGCGGCATTTGTTTATTCCAGGGAACTCCTGTAAAGCAGGCTAATTTTATTAATTATTTTCAAAGTATCGCAAAAACACCTTTGATGGTAAGCATAGATGCTGAATGGGGGTTGGGTATGCGTTTTGACAGTGTAACGCCACTTAATCACCAGATGATGCTGGGCGCTATTCATGATCCTGCCTTAATTTATCAATTTGGAAAATTGGTAGGCGAGCAATGTAAACGTATGGGCATACAGGTAAATTTTGCTCCTGTAGTGGACATCAATAACAACCCCAATAACCCGGTAATTAACGACCGCTCTTTCGGAGAAAATAAATATAAAGTTGCCCAATATGGAATCGCTTATATGAAGGGGATGCAGGATGAAGGCGTGCTTGCATGCGCCAAACATTTTCCCGGGCATGGTGATGTTTCCGTAGATTCTCACCTTGATCTTCCGGTGATAAATAAAACAATGGAGCAATTGGATTCGCTGGAATTATATCCTTTTAAAAAAATGTTTGCAGCAGGAGTGGGAAGTGTAATGATTGCCCATCTTTATATTCCCTCGATTGATAATACGCCCAATACCGCTACCTCATTATCAAAAAATAATGTAACGGGTTTATTGCGTAACAAATTACACTTTAATGGTCTTACATTTACTGATGCGCTCGGCATGAAAGGTGTTTCCAAATTTTTTCCTGGTGGACAAATCGCTGCTCAATCTTTGATTGCGGGCAACGACATGCTTTGTCTTCCGGAAGATGTACCCGCTTCAATTGCGAAAATCAGGGAAGCTATTGATAGCAATAAACTAAGTTGGAACGATATATATGAAAAGTGTAAAAAAGTGCTTGCCTACAAATACATGTATGGTGTAGCCAATGTGCAACCGGTTAATACCAACAACCTTGCAAGCGATCTTAATGCAGGCATAGATGAAATGAAAAAAAAGATTGCAGACGAAGCCATTACTATTTTGAACAACCAGGATAAAGATTTTTTTCCAGTCACTACTGAAAAAGGAAAACAAATAGTTTATGTCGGGATTGGGATTGATAGTGCCAATACATTTTCCAAAAGATTAAAAGATGATTTGAATGCAGATGCATTTTATTTTAATTACAAAGAGGGTGCAACGAGAATTTTATCAACTGTAGAATTAATTAAAAAACGCTACAAACAAGTCATAATAGGTGTTCACAATTACAATCGCTATCCCGCCAACCAGTTTGGCATCAGTAATTATGCACTTGATTTAATAAAACAAATTCAACAAAATAACAAAACCATCATTTTTGATTTTGGCAATCCCTATGCACTTTCCAGTTTTTGTGACGCCGGAAATTTAGTTGCTTGTTATGAAGATGATCCTAATACTCAAAATGCCGCAGCAGATATTCTTGAAGGAAAAATTGATGCCAAAGGAACATTGCCGGTAACAGTTTGTGATAATTATAAATTTGGAAGCGGCATTGTAACCAGCAGGTTGATGCCCTTAGCTACTCCCGAACAGGAAGGGCTTAACGGTGAACAACTAAACAATGATATAGATTCGATAGCTCTGGCAGGAATTGCTGGCCATGCTTACCCGGGTTGTGTAGTATTGATTGCCCGGCATGGAAATATAGTTTTTGAGAAAGCCTTCGGCACTTACAATTATGATACTCCTGAACCGGTTAGGCTCAATTCCATTTATGATATGGCATCTGTTACAAAAATTTGTGCCACTTCCCTGGGAGTTATGAAATTGTATGATGAAGGAAAATTGAAACTCGAAAAAACCCTTGGCACCTATTTACCCTGGGTTAGAAAAAGTGATAAAAAGAACATGAACATTGAGAAGATACTTTTACACCAGGCAGGGTTTGTGGCTTACATTCCTTTTTATAGAGCAACCATTGATCCTGTTACTAAAAGCCCGTTACCATTATATTACCGCCCTGTTAAAAGTGATTTATTTAATGTAAGGGTGGCAAATAATCTTTATCTGCGTAAAGATTATGTTGATACAATTTACAAACGGATTTTGGACAGCGAACTTGGGCCTGTAGATAAATATGTTTATAGTGATAATGATTTTATTATGATGGCAAAAGTGGTACAGGCCATTTCAGGATTGCCAATAGATCAATACGTTGACAAATATTTTTATAAACCTATGGGGCTTACTTCGATAGGGTTTAAACCAAGAGAAAAATTTGACACCAATCGAATCGCTCCTACCGAATTTGAAAAAGAATTCCGTCTTCAGCATTTGCATGGAGATGTGCATGATCCGGGAGCTGCTATGTTTGGTGGAGTTGCCGGCCATGCGGGTTTATTCAGCGATGCTGAGAATATTGGAGCCATTTTACAAATGTTTTTAAATGGCGGTTCATTCAATGGTAAACAATATATAAAACCCGGAACCCTTAATTTGTTTACTGCTTACAACTCAAGTATCAGCAGGCGTGGAATAGCATTTGATAAACCACAAAAAGATAATTACACCACCACCGAACCACATCCCTATCCATCAAGATTTGCATCACCACTTACGTTTGGGCATACAGGCTATACCGGCACCTGTATTTGGGTGGATCCAAAATATGATTTGGTTTATGTATTTTTAAGCAATCGTGTAAATCCTGATGGAGGTGAAAATTTAAATTTACTTAAAATGAATATCCGGGGAAGTATTGAAGATGCTGTTTATAAAGCTATGGTTCCGGCGGTTCCTGAAGTGTTGAAGTGGGAAAATGGAAATAAAAAATAAAATTATTAAAATTTAATATCAATAAACAAAAAAATAACATATCGATGCAATACCCTTATCAAATAAAATCATTGGAAGAATACCATGAAGTTTATAATAAAAGTGTTGATGACCCTGAAGAATTTTGGGCAGGAGTTGCAGAAAATTTTTACTGGCATAAGAAATGGGACAAGGTTCTTGATTGGAATTTTAAAGACCCAAAAATTGAATGGTACAAGGGCGGTAAATTGAATATTACTGAAAATTGTATTGATCGCCATCTTGAAGACCTCGGTGAGAAGCCGGCAATCATTTGGGAACCGAATAACCCTGAAGAAAGGACGAGGGTTGTTACCTATTCAAGGTTACATAAAAGAGTTTGCCAGTTTGCACAGGTACTGTTGAATAATGGCGTCAAAAAAGGAGACCGCGTTTGTATCTACATGGGAATGGTGCCTGAACTGGCTTATGCGGTATTAGGTTGCGCAAGAATTGGTGCTATTCACAGTGTTATTTTTGGAGGATTTTCTGCACAAAGTATCGCTGACCGTTTATATGATGCACAGGCAGAATTTATTGTAACCTGTGATGGTGCCTACCGTGGCGGAAAAGACATTCCATTGAAAAGTATTATTGATGATGCTTTAATTGGGAATCACACGGTAAAAAAAGTGATCGTTTACACCAGAACCCGCAGGCCGGTTTCAATGTTAAAAGGAAGGGATGTTTGGTGGGAAGATGAAATGGAATATGCATTATCCCAAATAGAGAAGAATAATATTGTAACCATGCCGGCAACGGAGATGGATGCTGAAGACCCGCTTTTTATTTTATACACTTCCGGGTCCACAGGCAAACCAAAAGGTGTAGTACATAGTTGCGCAGGCTATATGGTTTGGACAACCTATACTTTTGTAAATGTATTTCAATATAAACCGGGTGATGTTCATTTTTGCACGGCAGATATTGGCTGGATAACAGGGCACAGTTATATTTTGTATGGCCCCTTATGTGCAGGTGCCACAAGCGTAATGTTTGAAGGCATTCCCACCTGGCCCGATGCCGGAAGATTTTGGGATATCGTTGATAAATATAAAGTGAATATTATTTACACAGCTCCAACAGCCATCAGAAGTTTAATGAGCTATGGATTAGAACCATTGAAAGGAAAAGATTTATCATCATTAAAAATATTGGGTACCGTAGGTGAACCTATTAATGAAGAAGCATGGCACTGGTATGATGAAAACATAGGAAAAAAGAAATGCCCCATAGTGGATACCTGGTGGCAAACAGAAACCGGCGGAATTTTAATATCGAATATGGCTGGCGTTACACCTGCCAAACCAAGTTGGGCTTCATTGCCAATGCCCGGTGTACAACCCGTATTAGTAGATGAACGTGGAAATGAAGTAACCGAAACCGATGAACATGGCTTACTCAAGGGCAATCTATGTATTAAAGCGCCATGGCCCGGTATTTTAAGAACTACCTATGGCGACCATGAGCGCTGCCGCACCAATTATTTTGCTACTTATGAAAATTTGTATTTCACCGGTGATGGAGCTTTAAAAGATAAAGATGGGAATTACAGAATTACCGGCAGGGTGGATGATGTATTGAATGTAAGCGGGCACCGCATTGGTACCGCCGAAATTGAAAATGCCATTAATATGCATACAAGTGTTGTGGAAAGCGCTGTTGTGGGATTTCCTCACAATATCAAAGGGCAGGGTATTTATGCTTTTGTAATTACCGAAAAAAAGCACCCGGAAGATGAACTTGCAAAAAAAGATATTTTGGAAACAGTAGCCAGAATTATTGGTGCCATTGCCAAACCTGATAAAATACAATTCGTAAACGGACTTCCAAAAACAAGGAGCGGAAAAATAATGCGCAGAATTTTACGAAAAATAGCTGAGGGTGATATGGAAAATCTTGGAGATACCTCTACCCTGCTTGATCCCGGAATAGTAGATGAAATAAAAGAAAACAGATTGTAAGTCCATCCCTGACGGCCTCCGCCTGGCAATACAGTAATTAGTTAATTGTCACACTATTTAAAAAATATTGGTCAGACGCAGACCGTCTGACCAATATTTTTTTTGTTTTCTTTGCAAAATGCATCCAAAAAACTTATCCATTAGCGATTTTGATTATTCTTTGCCAGAAGAAAAAATTGCTGTTTATCCTTTGGCCGAAAGAGATCAATCTAAATTATTGCTTTATAAAAACGGAAATATTTCAGAAGATATTTATAAAAATATTGCTGATCATTTACCCGGAAAAAGTTTATTGGTTTTTAATGATACCAAAGTAATTAAAGCAAGGATATTATTTCAGAAAATAACGGGTTCTGTAATTGAAATCTTTTGCCTTGAGCCTTATGAAAAAATAAAAGATTATGCAGTAGTACTTCAGCAAAACAATTCTGCAAGATGGAAATGTATGATAGGTGGCGCGGGAAAATGGAAAGAAAAATTTCTTGAAAAAATAATTGATATTAACGGAAAAAAAATAATTCTTAAAGCAGGATTGATTGAAAAACCAAGTGATGCTTATGTAGTTGAACTTAGCTGGACTCCCGGCAATTTTTCTTTCGCTGAAATTATAGAACATGCGGGCGAAACACCTTTGCCACCTTATATAAAAAGAAAAGCAGAAGAAAGTGATGTAGAAAGATACCAGAGTATTTATTCTGCGCATGAAGGTTCTGTAGCAGCGCCCACAGCAGGCTTGCATTTTACCAAAGAAATATTTTCGTCCCTGCAGAAAAAAAATATTGATACCGGTTTTGTAACGCTTCATGTAGGCGCAGGCACTTTTAAACCGGTAAAATCTGAGAGAATGGAGCAGCATGAAATGCATGCTGAATGGATAGATGTTTCAACAAAATTTATTGAAGAACTGATCAGCCATATTTCGTATGGAATTTTTTGTGTAGGCACTACTTCTGTAAGAACGATTGAAAGTCTTTATTGGATGGGGTTGAAAATATTTTTGAATCCTGAAATTGATTTTGAATATTTGAAAATAAAACAATGGGATGTGTATGAAGATCCTTTAAAAAATAATAATTGCAGCGCAGAAGATGCATTAAAAGCATTAATACATTTTCTGAAAGGTAAAAAAACAGACAGGCTTTTTATTCAAACCCAAATTATTATCGCACCCGGCTACCCATTCAAAATTGCAAATGGAATGATTACCAATTTTCATCAGCCTAAATCCACCTTGTTATTATTGGTTGCAGCAATGGCAGGGAAAAAATGGAAAGAAATTTATGATTATGCATTGACGCATGATTTCAGGTTCCTGAGTTATGGCGATGGTTGCTTTATTACTAATGATGAGAATTTTCGGAAATTCTTTTGAAATTAAAAAAGAAATAAACTAATCCGCCGCCGCCAAAAAATCCCATAACAATATTCTGAGTCATACTGAAATTGTGACTAAAAAAGGAAAAGAAAATGCTTATACATATTGCAAACCAGCAAAAACGAATGATCAAACCAACTTTTGTATTTCTGTATTTATTCAATAACATAATAGCGGCAATGCAAGCTATAATAAAAAGTAAAAGAATTATCTTTTCCATTTGATCATTTAAAATTTACCATTAAACATTTTTCTAATTCACCATCTTATTGGCACAACTGCTGCTGGCAAAGGCTTCCGGCTTGGCTTTGAAAGCAAAGCCCATTCCAAGAATATAACCCATAGCCTCACGCAGGGCTTCATTACTTTTAAAGTGTGGATTGGTATTGATGTCAGCATGCACTTCCATGTCCACATCGTACAAAGTAAACAGGTCACAAAGTTCATAAGCGATCTCAATACTTTTTGCTACTTCTACTAACATACGTTCCTTAATGGTGTATTTGTAAGTAGTTTTTTCATTATGGATAAACATGAACCCACCGCGTCCTTCACGAAGAAAAACAATGACGGTTGCGAATTCTGTTTCCTGGCTTTTTACCTGGCTATCGGTGCCTATGCATACTTTTAATCTGTAGCCTGCTGCGGTTTCTTTTTGAATGGCGCGTTCCACTTCATCTTTAATCGGAAGTTCGATTTTATCTCCATTAAATTTTCTCCATAACATAAAATTTTTATTTTAAATTTTAAATGAGAATTGAAGAGTAAGTCAGAGGTTTAGCAAATCAAAAGGAACTGATTATTTCAAAAAATTATACCACAAATTATAACTAATTCTACAAAAATTACAATTCTGATGTTGATTTTTTAATTAATTTATTGTGAATTTTAAACAAAAAAAAGGGCCAGCCCCTAACGCTGACCCTTAACTTACACATGAATCTACCTTACAGTTTTACAATTCTTTGGGTTGTTCTTTGGGAGTTACTTATTATTTGAAGGAAATAAATTCCATTAGGGCAATTGTTGATATTAATATTATTCATCCCGGCATTGGCATTTCCGGTCTTCACTACTCTTCCACTCATATCTGCTAATTGATACTTATAATTTTCTGCCGCATTTACTTTTATTTCTGAATTAACTAATGTGGATACATTAAATAATTTTCCTGAATTTTCTGCAGCTTTTAATGAGATAATATTTGAATAAGCCACCTGTCCTTTTACTGAAGTAACTTTTAACCGGTAAAAAATATTTTCTTTTAGAAAAGGTACATAGTCAAAGGCTTTAGCTCCGGAAGATAACGTAGTAAGCGTAGAAAAAATTGTACCATTTGTTGAACTTTCCATTGATAAATCTGCTACAGGTTCATCCGTAATTATATCCCAGCTAAGGTCATGTTTATCTTTATCAATTTTTCCTGAAAGCAGTACCTGGCTTATAGGAGTAACACTTAAAGGCGTATACGTACCTGATACAGTATAAGAACCCAGGCTGCCATAATTTGTTGTATTTATATTTCCTGTTCCCTGCAGCATTACATAATAGTCTCCTGCACTTAAAACAGTATCTATGGTAACATTCAAAATACTTGCAGGATCATAAACCTGAACTACCTGCATTGATGAATTAAGTAAAGTAACTTTTACATCAAGGTCTGCGCCTGCATTATCAGGGCCTACAGAGAAGGGATTTGCATCAAGGTGAAAAGCACCATCTTTAGGAAAATTTAATTTAAAAACATCTTTATCGGTATTAGTTGAAATAATTCCACCTGCCGAAAATTGTGTGTTATTGATTGGCAATAAAGTTGGATTTGCACTTGGATCATCAGCATAATCATCAGGGCGGTATGTAAATCCATTTCTTGATGTAATGATAGAAAGATTATCCTGGTCTGCAGTACAGCCGCTCGGTGTGGGGCCATTACTCCAACCCGAAAGATTTTTACCATAACTATTTCCCATAACTGGTGCCCAGCCTATTTCTCCGGAACCCGTACCATCATTATAAGGAGATATAAAAGCACATGTTCCGCTGTATTTTGCCTGGTGCGAAAGCCCAACCGTATGGCCACTTTCATGCGAACAACATTCAGCTACATTTTTTGTACTGTAGCCTAATCTATCAGGAAAAACAAAACCGGGAGTATCATCGCCCCAGATGAATGAACCCGTATAGGCAACTCCGCCAACACCGGTGTACCAGCCGCTTGTAAGAGTAATAATTATTCTGATTCTTTGAATTAATGGGGCTGCTAAAAATACAGTTGAATCTGTGGTAATATTAACGTTGAAAGGCCTGTAATCCTCAGCTACGCGATTAAATATTTCTGTTATTTGGGCATCATTGAATCCGGAAGGAGTACAGTAAAATGGAATACCTCCATTCCAAGATGATGCATTCACAAATTGACCATCAAAATCAAGAAATATGGTGGCTCTTGCTGTAGGAAAACTGCTTAAAGCAGGAAGGCTGATTGCTTTGAAAGAAAGCAAAATAAACATTAAAAATAGTAAGGGTAAGGGTTTTATTTTTTTCATGGCTTTGGATTTAGGGAGGCGCCGTTGAGAATTTATAAAGTAGCAGGATTCAGTATTGGATTAATAATCCTGTAAAAGATCTTCAGTTTTAATTTTGTTTAATGCATAATTTCCACCACTGTCTTTTTCTAATTCAAAACCGTCAGCATATTTTTCATTTATAATGCGTCCAACATAAGTGATGGTTTTATCGTCATTTACTCTTTTTGAAATAGAAAATAGTGTATTGTTTAATGAGGTAGAGGTTATTACTACACTGTATAAATTATCATATCGTTTAAGGGAAGAAGTAATAATTCCGGTGAAAGAAAAATCTGAAAACATAAGTTTTACTTCTGTTCCCGGCTTTGCGTTAAATGCTTTTTCTAGTTCCGTTATGGCTGTTGGTAATTTATCTGAATATCGGCTGAATAAGTTCTGCCTTGTGGAAGTGGTTACTTGTGCGTTGGTTGCGTAAGAGGACACTACTATAGTGCATACCGCTAACAATTTGTAAATGGATTTCATAGACTGGACTTTGGTTTTCAAATTATCGGACAATTATGAAACGACAATCCAGTTAGAATATTACACGCTTATTAAAAAAATATTTGAAATGGAATAAAATGGGAAAATATACGCAATAAAATAAGTATTAATACTGCCCCGTGCTTAGTAAAACCAACGTGCAGGCTTCTTGCGAAACAATTCCCTTTTTCTTTGCCATGGCAGCAAGTTCTTCATTTTCGGCACCGGGATTAAATATGATCCTTTTTGGATTTTGCGAAAAGATAAAATCATAATAATTTTTCTGATTATGAGCACTTAGGTAAAGTGTAACCGTATCTAAGTTTTCAATGGGCTTTTCTTCAGTCTCAATTTGTACGTCACCTACCTTTCCATTATGCTTACCAATAGCAATTACCTCATGGCCTTTACTACGAAGCTGATTGATGGCTAGATAACTATATCGCGCAGGATTTTGCGATGCGCCTAATACTAATGTTTTTTTGTTGTTCATAATGATTCATTTAAAAATCTGGCTCTTATATCTGGAGTTGGTATCATACATTCTTCTCTTATCCCAAACCATTGATACCTGTTTCTTGAAATCCAATTATAAATACCATCTCTTATAAATTTAGGTACAATAATAAAACCATACAATAATGGCCACAATCCATTTATTAATCGTTTAGTAAAATAGGACTTATAATTTTTCTAAGCTGCATATCTAACGTGGCTTACATGAAAGTATTTTTGCACTTGCTTTCTATCCTGTTTTCTTCCGTTCATAAAATCCTCAACATTGGTACGCATTTGAGCCTTATTAACAGGCCGTTTCTTTCCAATAATATTTGTCTTCACATCCTGGTTAGCATACTCCTGTGGATTCAACTCCGGGCTGTAGGGTGGTAGAAAAAATACTTCAATCCTGTCTTTGTTTTCCGCTAACCATTCATTGAGCATTTTCGTTTTGTGTGCAGGATGCCCATCAGTTACAAAGTATATTTTTTGCCTGCTATATTTTATCATCTGTTGTAAAAATGTTTTAAATACTTCGCCATTAAATCTGCCATCTAATATCATAAATTGCAAATGACCTTTGTTACTTATTGCTGAAATCATGTTTAATGAAAACCGCTGCCCTGTCTTCTTTATCACCGGTGTTTGTCCTTGTGGTGCGTAGCTTTTGCCTGCCTGGTGGTCACTTCGCATTCCCGTCTCATCGCCAAAATAAATAACTGCATTTTCTTTAGCTGCTCTCTTTTTTATAGCTGGATATTGTTTTTCTAACCACTCTTTTACTTTCTCAGGCTTTTGCTCAAAGGCTTTGCTAATTGGCTTTTGAGGTGTATAGCCCCAACTCTTCAAATACCGACCTACTTGCCAACGGCTTAATTCTATCCCATATCTGGCAAGTATTAATTGTTGTACAGCTTCTCTGGTCCATAAGCCAAAAGATAATTTTAACTGGTCTGGCAATTTGTCTTTGATTAACTTTCTTACTTCTGCCGATTGCTTACCATTAATCTTTTTGCCTCCTTGTACGCCTCTTTTCTTCTCTTTAATATTTCTACTGCCTCCTGATTTATACTTTGCCCACATCCTATTTACAGAGCGGATGTGTAAACCAAATATCTCTGCAGCCTGGTGTTGGGTGCCTCGCTGTTTTTTTAAATAATCTATTACCTGCTCTCTAATTGTTGCTTGTGCTGATGCACTTCTGTAACGACCATCTTTTTTTTGCATTTACAAATATACTACATAAGTCCCAATTTATGCTCTTATTAATAAGTAGGATGATGATTAGGGTGACATACAACGAACAGGTATTGCTGAAGGTGGGATATTTTATAACGTCCAGCCCGGAACCTCAGCCGATTGAAAAACAAAAGATGAAGATAACAACAAAAAGCTGATATTTGTTTGTCTGCTGGAACTATTGCTGATATTGGTTTATAGCTCATTGTTATTCCTTCGGCCCGCCTATTGCCAAGCCGAATCTAAGTTGCTGACTATTCTTCAAGCGTTCTTGTCTCGTCTGTTTTAATTAATTTTTTATCGTTGCTTATTGCCTTTAAAAATAAAATTAATTCATTAACAACTTTTGGCGGTGTCATAGATTTAAAATATTTTCTCTGTCCGTTGTAGTAAACAATGAGCGTTGTTATTGGGGCATCAAACCAAGTTATGTCTGGGAATTGCAATGTGTCTAAATCGCAATTTTGGAGAAGTTCAATTAATTTATTGTATTTGGCTTGCTCTAAAATTCCTGAAAACCGTCCACTGAAACGCTTGTCTATTTTACTTATAGTTTTATAATATGCTCTGTTTACAAATATATTTTTATTACTGTCAATTTCAAGGTCAATGGTGGTGCAAGTACCGTAACAGCGACTTGAATGAAAAATAATTTTAGTCAAATTTATTTTGTCGGACGTTTGAGCTTGGCAAAAAAAGTGAATATCAAATAAAAAAAGATAAATGAGAATTTTGTTCTTGCCATTATTTATGTTGTCATGGTTTTTGTCAAAGGGGTGAATGTTGTCGGTGGTTACAGCTTACGGGCACGCATTTATGCAGGCCTGAAAATAGAATTCCTGTCTCCCGGAACCGTTGCCAAATTTATAATTAAAATGTTCATTGTTACTACTATCGCTCAACAGAGTTCCATCAGTCCGGAACTATTGCTGAAACATGCACCACAGCCCATTGTTAGCACGTCTGCCAGGCTTGAATAAATGCGAGTGTTGCCTGATGTGATATTATTCACTAAGGTAAATGTTAGTAGCTAGCCCAATGGTCAAATGATTTCCCCCTTTTCCAGTGTCCATTTTGTTTAAGATACAGAAATATGCCTCCTTGACCACCTAACCCACAATGACAGTCTTCGGTAATTTTTAAAACTACTCTTTGTCTGTCAGTCGAAATTAAAGGAAATGATAAACCATTAACTACTCCTTTTTTACAAGATGTGTCAATATAAATGAAATCAAAACCTTTTTTCTTTCTTGAATAAAATTTTAGTTTGTTGGACTCAAACTGAAAGCCTTTAAAAATTTCATTTTGCCTTTCAATAAATTTTTTGTTCTGATTGTTAAAACCATAATCATCAGAATCAGATAGATTGTCTAAATGGGAACAAACTGTATATAATGTTAGACTGTCGTCTGCAATAATTTCATTTAAAATTTCATATACTTCATCCTTCCTCAAATCAGATGTCTTATTATAAATTTTGTCTTTTGTCAAACTGGGTGTCCTATTGCAATTAATAAAAAATGTTGCCAAAAGAATTAAAAGTAATCTAAATAGAAATTTCATATAGATTCTGTATCAAGTTAATATATGCTTGTTAGATACAGAACTTTCTACTTTCTATAATCTGTCAGAAGTTCTTGTTCAGGCATAGCAGGCAACCCAAATATAGGAGAAAGTTTGCACCCTCCACAACTTTCCCCCAAAAAATATCTCAATTGATTTCCAACGCCTTCAATCATTTTTGCGAAACACGTAGAAGTGAATTATATCTTTCGTAAAGCCAGCAATTTATTCTTCAATCAAATCTCATTTTGTATCATACGCCCACTTCACCAGCGTAGCGCCCCAGGTAAATCCGCCGCCAAATGCGGAAAGCACAATCAGGTCGCCTTTCTTTAATTGTTTTTCCCATTCCCATATACATAAAGGGATCGTTGCGGAGGTGGTATTTCCATAACGTTGTATGTTGATCATTACTTTGTCGGTACTTAAACCCATACGGTTTGCCGTGGCGTCAATAATTCTTTTATTGGCCTGGTGGGGAACCAGCCATGCAATGTTATCGCCTGTTAATTGATTTCTTTCCAATAATTCATAAGCTACGTCGGCCATTCCTTTTACTGCGAATTTGAAAACTGCCGGCCCTTCCTGATAAATATAATGTTCTTTAGCCATAACGGTTTCTATAGAAGCCGGCTTTGCAGAACCGCCTGCAACCATTTTTAAATACTCAACGCCGATACCATCCGATTTTAAAAGACTGTCCTGTATGCCATATCCTTCTTCATTCGGCTCCAGTAAAATGGCCCCTGCGGCATCGCCAAAAAGTACACAGGTGGTTCTATCACTATAATCAACAATGCCACTCATTTTATCGGTTCCTACTACCACTATCTTTTTATACCGCCCGCTTTCTATTAAGGCAGCACCAGTGGTAACTCCAAATAAAAACCCTGAACAAGCCGCGGAAAGATCAAAGCCAAAAGCATTCACGGCGCCAATTTTATAAGCAATTATATTGGCTGTTGCCGGAAAGGTCATGTCAGGGGTAACGGTGCAGCAAATAATGCAATCAATTTCTGCCGGATCTATTCCTCTTTTTTTACAAAGTTCCATTACAGCGGGCGCGCCCATTTCAGAAACACCCATATTTTCTCCTTTTAAAATTCTTCTTTCTTCTACACCGGTGCGGCTTTTTATCCATTCATCATTGGTATCTACCATAGTTTCAAGTATGGCATTGGTAAGCCTGTATTCGGGTACGTAAGCACCAACGGACGTAATGGCGGCAGAAATTTTATTTGTCATTTTTTATAAAAAATATTTTAATTAAGGCGATAAAAATACAACATCCTGAGTATTCGATTTGTTATAGATAATAATAAAATTTTAATATGGTAGTCATTACGTTGAATTACTTATTTTTGGCGACTTTAAAATCAAATATGATAGCCTACTTATCCGGAAAGTTTACTTATAAAAATCCTGCAGTGGTTTATGTAGATGTGCAGGGCATGGGTTATGAAGTAAATATCAGCCTGAATACTTATTCTCATATTCAACATTTAGCGGAAGGAAAATTATACACCTATCTGCAGGTAAAGGAAGATTCTCATACTTTGTTTGGGTTTTTTGATGCATTGGAAAAAGAAATGTTTATATTGCTGATTAGTGTTTCAGGGGTAGGTGCAGCTACAGCAAGAATGATGTTGTCTAGTATGAAGCCTGCGGAAATAACCAATGCTATTATGATGAATAATGCATCTTTATTGGAAAGTGTAAAAGGTATAGGAAGAAAGACAGCGGAAAGATTAATACTTGAATTAAGAGATAAAGTATCAAAATTGTCTACTTCTGTGCCAGGAATTCAGTTTATTGGCAATACTTTGGAACAAGATGCGTTAAATGCATTAGTGGCATTAGGAATTTCACGGCCTGCAGCGGAACAGGCTATTAAAAAAATAGTTATTTCAGAACCATCCATAAACAATCTTGAAGCATTAATAAAAAAAGCCCTAAAAGCTATTTGATAGAAATCTACCCTAATTTATTTGTTGGATGTCGCGTAAAAGAATATTGGTACCGAATAATTTTGGGTTGATAATGAATTGTATTCTATCAATGGTTTTTTCAATTTCAGGAATCTCCATTGCAACTGCACAGGATTCATCTGTGGTGCGTAGAAACGATTCTTTACACTTTCCTATACACGACCGCAGGGGAGATTTTATTTCTGGCAATCCTTCTGTTTACGATTTTAAATTACCTCCCAATATCAGTGATTCTATTGTGTATGAACCTGCTACCAAAACCTATATTGTCTATGAAAAAATAGGTAATCATTTTTATAGAACGCCTACCTATTATACCGCGGAAGAATTCAGGGCATTGGAGGCCCGTAAAGCGGAAATGGAATATTTTAAAAAAAGGGCCAATACACTTAGCATACTTAACCGCGGCCGCGTAAAACCAAAATTGAGTATTTATGATAATTTATTCAACAGGCTTTTTGGAAATGGAAAAATAGATATTCAACCCCAGGGAAATGTAGATATTACCGCCGGCTACCAGGGGCAAAATATAAAAAATCCTACACTGCCGGAAAAAGCAAGAAAGAATGGTGGATTTGATTTTAATATGGCTGCGCAATTAAATGTAAACGCTAATATTGGCGATAAATTAAAATTCCCGATTAGCTATAACACACTTGCCAATTTAGATTTTACCAACCAATTGAAACTTGACTATACCGGCAGAGATGATGAAATTTTAAAGCGCTTCGAAGCGGGAAATGTTTCTTTTCCATCACGGAGTACTTTAATTCCCGGAGCACAATCTTTGTTTGGGATAAAAACCCAACTTCAATTTGGAAAACTGTTTGTTACTACTGTAATCGCCAATCAAAAGTCTCAAAGGCAATCGGTAAATCTACAGGGTGGTGCAGCGGCGCAACAATTTGAATTGAAGGCTGATGATTATGAAGAGAACAGGCACTTTTTGCTGGGGCAATATTTTAAAGACAATTACAATAAAGTAATGAGTAACCTGCCGGCAGTAACTACACCGGTACAGATATTAAGAATGGAAGTATGGGTTACCAATAAAAATGGAGTTACCACCAATGCGAGGGAAATAGTAGGGCTTATGGATATTGGAGAATCCAAACCTTATCACAATTTTACCGCCTCAGGTACACTGCCCTCTAATGGCACCAATAATGAATACAGTTCTATCATTAATATGCCGGGCAGCCGCAATCCTGCCCTTATTACCAACGAATTAATAAGTAATATCGGACTAAGCCCTGTACAGGATTTTGAAAAGACTTTCGCGAGAAAATTGGATTCTACTCAATATATCTATAATGCCAAAGTGGGTTTTATATCGCTTAGCCAGCCATTGCAACCGGATGAAGTGCTCGCTGTAGCTTATCAATATTCATACAACGGAAGAATTTACCAGGTGGGTGAATTCTCACAGGATGTGCCACCGGATTCTACTTCAAGCAATCAGAAAGTATTGTTTTTAAAATTATTAAAAGCCACTTCACAACGCCCCAATCTTCCAATCTGGAACCTGATGATGAAGAATGTGTATAGTGTAGGTTTTGGATCATTGGACAGACAGGATTTTAACCTGAATGTATTATATGAACAACCGGGCCTGGGTTCAAAAAGATATGTACCCTTTGGTGATTTAAATCAAGGCACACCAATTTTAACTTTGGTGAATTTAGACAGGTTGAACAATCAAAATGATCCACAACCTGATGGTGTTTTTGATTTCGTTGAAGGCTACACGGTTCTCTCACAATACAGCAGGATTATCTTTCCTTTACTACAGCCATTTGGTCGGGATATTGCCCCAAAATTATTCAGTAATCCGGCATTGGGTGCCGATAGTTTATACTATCCTTTATATGATTCAATAAAGGCGACGGCGCAACAACAATTTCCTAACTTAGACAGGTTTATTTTAAAAGGCTCTGCAAAAACTTCAGGATCTTCTGATATCAGTATTGGATATAACATACCACCCGGCTCTGTATCAGTAACCGCCGGAGGCCAGCAATTGAGTGAAAATATTGATTATACAATCAACTATGATCTTGGTACTATAAAAATTATAAACCAGGCAATCTTAAATGCCGGATTACCCGTACAGGTTAATTATGAAAACAATGCCACGTTTGGATTGCAGCAGAAAAGCTATATGGGGTTGAGACTTGATTACCAAATAAAAAATACCGCAAAAGAGCAATTGTCTTTGGGTGGAACTATGGTAAGGCTTAGTGAAAGGCCCTATTTTACAAAAGTGAATTATGGCGAAGACCCGATACGAAATACCATGTATGGGTTAGACGGGAATTACCGCCGTGATATGCCCCGGTTAACTAAAATTTTAAATAAACTTCCTTTTTTTAATAGCACCGCACCTTCATCAATAAATGCTTATGGCGAGGTTGCATTTTTGAAACCGGGTCATGCTCCACAAATAGGAAAAGGAAATAATGGAGTAGTATATATTGATGATTTTGAAGGTAGTAAGAGTGATATTGATCTTCGTTTTCCGCCAATTAGCTGGGCATTGGCTTCCACGCCTTTGGGCGCTACGGACGAAAACGGTGCAATCCTTTTTCCTGAAGCTACTGCGAGTAACAGCCTTGATTATGGAAAAAACAGGGCAAGGATTTCCTGGTACCAGATTGAACCTACTTTACAGGATCCGAAAAATATTAATAATCCTTTGAGAGGAAATAAAATCGCACTTTCAGATCCACGTGTGCGTGCCGTTTCACAGACAGAGATATTTCCGCAACGAACAACCGATTTTGGCCAAAACCAATTGATCACTTTTGATCTTTCTTATTATCCTTCCGATCGTGGCCCTTATAATTACGATGCTTCAACCGCTGATATGAATGCCAACGGAAAATTTTTAAATCCGACAAAGAAATGGGGCGGCTTAATGAGAAGTATTGACCAGACAGATTTTGAAACAGCAAATATCGAATACATAGAATGTTGGGTGCAGGATCCTTTTATTTTGAATCCAAACAGTACAGGAGGAAAATTTTATATTAACCTTGGAAATATTTCAGAAGATGTTTTAAAAGATTCCAGAAGGTTTTATGAAAACGGATTGCCTACACCTAATTTACCGGCGCAGGTAGATACATCCATTTGGGGTGTAGTGCCGCGTAATCCTGTGCAGGTAACCAATGCATTTAGTAATGATCCTAAAGACAGGTCTTACCAGGATGTAGGTTTTGACGGATTAACTGATGATGGGGAAAAAGTTTTTCGCAAAGGTGATTACCTTGACGTACTTGCTGCCAATTTTGGTACCAGTTCCAAAATTTACCAGGATGCACTTACAGATCCTTCTTCAGATGATTATCAATATTATCGCGGAAGTAATCTTGATGCACAAAATGCGGGTATATTGGAACGCTATAAATATTTTAATAACCCACAGGGAAATTCGCCTATAGCCGATAATAATTCACAATTTTCTTCTGCTGCTACTTTATATCCAGATCAGGAAGATCTGAATCATGATAATACCTTAAATGAAACAGAAGAATATTTTCAATATGTTGTTGATTTAAAACCGCCATCAGCGCCTGACATGACAATTGGCCAAAATTATATCGTTGATAAAAAAGTGGTTAATGTAAAACTTGTGGATGGTACTACAAGGCTTGAAACATGGTATCAACTGAGGATTCCTATTAATTCTTATAACAAAAAAGTAGGCAATATTCCCGACTTTAAATCCATTAGATTTATAAGGATGTTTTTAACCGGTTTCCAGGATAGTGTTACCGTTAGATTTGGTAAACTTGACCTGGTAAGAAATACCTGGAGAAAGTTCCAATATAAAATGGATTCCACTGGTAATTATGCAAATGAAAACACGAATGACTTTAATGTGGGCGCGGTAAATATTGAAGAAAATGATAAGCGTTCTCCTTTGCCTTATCGTACACCTAGTGATATTGAAAGGGTGCAAACTTTAAGTAACAATGGAGTAAATCTTTTGCAAAATGAACAATCACTCACACTCCAATTTTGTAACCTTGCAAAAAATGATGGTAAAGCTGTTTTTCAAACTTTCGCCAACAGGGATTTAAGGCAGTTTAGGAAATTGCAAATGTATATTCATGCAGAGAGAAATGTTGAAAGCCAACTAAACCAAAATGATCTTACCGCTGTTATTAGAATCGGTAGTGACTTTGTAAATAATTATTACGAAGTAAGAATACCTCTAAAATTAACACCTCTCAATCTTGGACTCGATCCTAACAGCCTTGCTTACAACGATACTCTATGGATAAAGAGTAATAATCTTGATCTTGATTTAAGTGTTCTTACCCAGATTAAAACTAAAAGAAATCTATCGAGTTCTCCTTTGAATGCCTTGTACTCCGAGTTGCAGTCCAATGGCCAGGCTTATGCAATTATGGGAAATCCAAACCTGGGAGAAGTAAAAGGAATTTTAATGGGTGTTGAAAATACGAATGCCGTTGCGGCCTGCGGCGAACTGTGGTTTAATGAACTTCGATTGTCTTCTTTGGATGAAAAAGGCGGCTGGGCCTCGTTGGCGAGAATTGATGCTAACCTATCAGACCTTGGTACTATTTCTGTTTCGGCCAATTCGCACAGTAATGGTTTCGGGACATTGGAACAGGGAGTGAATGATAGATTTAAAGATAATTTCTTACAGTTTGATGCAGCCGCTACCCTCGAGCTCGGAAAACTTTTACCAAAAAAAGCAGCTTTATCCGTTCCTTTTTATGCGAGTATTTCTCAAACAATAAGTACACCGCAGTATGATCCATTTGATATGGATATTACGTTGAAACAAAAATTAAATGAAGCGCCCAGAAGCCAACGGGATTCTATCAGGAATAATGCCATTGATTTTGCTTCCATAAAAACCATCAGTTTTACCAATGTTCATAAAAACCGAACGGGCAATAAAAAGCCTCAAATATGGGATATTGAAAATCTTGATGTAAGTTATACTTATACCAAAACAGAAGCGTATAATCCGCTAATAGAATATAATAATGTTACCAAACAGCGTGGTGGCTTGGGTTATAACTTTGCGCCAAGGCCAAAATTCTTTGAGCCATTTAAAAAATTATTCAAAAAAACAAAAACGCATTGGTTCGACCTGGTAAAAGATTTTAACTTCAATCCTATTCCGGCTCAGCTTACATTTAAGGCAGATATATTCAGGCAATTTGGTGTAATAAAACCACGCAGTATAGGTGGAGATAAATATTTTACACCTGAAACTTATGACAAGTATTTCACCTTCGACAGGAATTATATTTTAAGATGGGATCTTACCCATTCTCTCAATCTTGATTATTCCGCATTGAACAATGCAAGGATTGATGAACCTTATGGGCGGTTAGATACAAAAGCGAAAAAAGATACGGTAAGACGAAACCTTTTTGCAGGTGGTAGAAATACTATTTTTACCCAAACGGTCAATTTTTCCTATAATGTTCCATTGAATAAATTTCCGCTTACAGACTGGACTACCATGCGGTTGAGTTATACTGCCAACTATCGATGGATTGGCGCTTCAAGGCTTGCTGCTAATCTGGGAAATTTTTTGGAAAATGGTCAACAGGAAGAGGCGAATCTGCAATTGGATTTTACACGATTGTACAGCAAATCCAAATGGTTGCGGGCAATTGACCAGCCAGTACAACCTAAGCCAAAAGAAAATCCTTCGGATACTACAAATGGAAAGAATAAACAACTAACTGTAAAGCCTAAAAAAGGCCCTAATGATTTGCCTGAAGTAAATGGGGTTTTGCGTGTATTTGGAAAATTATTGACGAGTATAAAATCAGTAAATGCAACGCTTTCGCAAAACAGTAATACCAGGTTACCCGGCTATACAGACAGTACTCAATATTTAGGAGAAAACTTTAAAAGTATGGCGCCGGGATTTGGTTTTATTTTAGGGCAACAACCTGATTCCAATTGGCTGAACCGTGCTGCCAAGCGTGGTTTGATATCAAAAGATTCTACGTTTAACGATCTTTTTGTTCAAAATTTTGATCAGCATTTCTCAGTTGCTGCACAATTAGAACCTTTAAGGGATTTTACTATTGATGTAAATCTTGACAAAACTTTTAATAAAAATTATTCAGAAACATTTAAAGATACTACTGGAAGTGGAAACCATTTTTCGCACCTTAGCCCTTACATTCATGGTGGGTTTAATGTAAGTTATATCGCATTCCATACTTTATTTGAAAAGTATGATCCCAACAGGGTTTCGGCAACGTTTTTAAAGTTCCAGGATTACCGGCAAATTTTATCAAAAAGATTAGGCGCACTTAATGAGTATAATAAACTCCAGGGCAATCCTACCGGCGCTGACGGCTACTCATTAGGTTATGGAAGGTACGCGGTAGACGTATTGGTTCCTGCATTTGTAGCTGCTTATACAGGTCAGGATCCTACCAAAGTGTCTTTGATCAAACAAAATAATTCCAACATTAAATCAAATCCTTTCAGCGGTATTTTGCCAAAACCCAATTGGCGTATAGCTTACAATGGATTAAGCAGGATTCCGGGCCTTGATAAAATATTTACCAATTTCTCATTGACGCATGCGTACAATGCAAGTTTAGGTATGAATAATTTTACATCAGCCTTATTGTATAGGGACGTTTCTCATTATAATTACCCTTCATTTATTGATACGGTTTCTAATAATTATATTCCTTTTTTCTTAGTGCCCAACATTACTATTCAGGAACAATTTGCACCGCTTATTGGAGTTGATATGACGTTTACCAATCAACTCAATCTTAAATTTGATTATACCAAACAAAGACAGCTAAGCCTTAGCCTGATTGATTACCAGTTAAGCGAAGTACGCTCCACCGAATTTACATTTGGAGGTGGATTCCGTAAACGCGGTATGAAACTACCTTTTAAAGTTCCATTTAGTAAAAAGGATACCAAAAAATTGGATAATGAAATCAATTTCCGCCTCGATTTCAGTATAAGGGATAATGTAACATCTAATAGCCGCCTCGATCAAAACAGTTCATTTGCTACCAACGGAAGCAAGGAAATTACCATTAGTCCAACCATAGATTATTACATCAGCAACCGCATTAATGTAAAATTGTATTTCGATCAGCGAAGGGTAGATCCATACATTTCATCATCGGCGCCTACAGTAGATACAAGGGCTGGAGTACAAGTGAGGATTTCGTTGGCACAGTAACGGCGGAGATTATTTGCAACAAGCAGGAAGTTTATTGAATCTTTGTGGTAAAAAATAGTATTTAAATTTATAGGTTGACTTGATAAATTTCCCAAAAATCTTCCCTGGTTTGCTTGAGCGATTCCTCCTTCCATAAAACCGAAGAACCTATCACCAACAATAGGGCATAAAAAACCCGAGGTTAATCAGACCCCGGGTTAAGTTATCAACAAGCATACAAAAAAAATCTTTATCTCACTTTCTTAAACATGATTATATATCCGCAAATATTTTTCTTTTTCTTTTTATTTACCTGAACAGGTTTTATGATATGATATTCCGTAAATTTTGGAATATAATTATAACTAATGATATTGCTTTGCATTCCATCGCCATAATGTTTTTCATATACTACCTGCTTTTCATTCTGATCGTACATACGTAATTCATAAAGTTTAGACGACATATCGCCAATAAAAGCAAAATCATACAGGCTGCCCTGGGTTAATGGAACTATTACCGGCATTTCAAATTCACTTTCCATGGTCATCGTTGCTTCTCTTACTACTATAAACCCCTGCTTCGATAAACTTTCTTTTAAACTATCCGCCTGCCTTTTTAACGTGGAATCAAAACATGAAACTTGTCTTATTCTATCCTGTCCATATACTCTCGCGTTAATGCATAAAGACATTAATACGATTAAAATCAATAAATGATTTTTCAACGGGTTTTTCATTTTGATTGTAAGGAACTGGACAAACAATATTACTTGTTTTTCCTGATTTTTTTAAGGGTTTTTCAACAGGGTTTTCTTAATTAACAATAGCAAAACTTATTTTAAAAATCTACAATCAGAACGTATTAAAGGTCAGGATATTGCTTATTTTATTCTTTCTTTTCCCAAAAACGCGAAGAGTTAAAAAAATATTATAGGTTGAGGGATAATATAATTTTTTGTGTTCCGGGCCAATTGAAGATTTGGGATTTAGATATGTAAACTGTTAACTGATAGCTTATTTTTTATAAAAATAAATTCCATTCGCCTGTGTGGTACAGGTAATGGTTAGTTCATTGATACAAATATTTGGGGGCAGCGAAGCGCAATAAAAAATGCTGTCAGCAATATCTTCGGCGGTTAACGGAGTAAATCCTTCGTAAGTTTTTGCAGCTTTCTGTTCATCTCCCTTGAACCTTACCAAGGCAAATTCAGTTTCAACAGCGCCGGGTTTTATATTGGTCACTTTTATATGATGTGGCAGAAGATCGATACGCATTGACCGGCTAATAGCATCTACCGCGCTTTTTGAAGCACAATATATATTTCCGCGCTCATAAATATCGTCTCCGGCAACAGAGCCCATATTGATAATATGCCCGCTGTTTCTTTTTATCATAAAAGGCAATACGGCTTTGCTTACATAAATCAATCCATTTACATTAGTTTGCAGCATGGTTTCCCAATCAATGATATCAGCTTCGTCAAATAAATCGCGGCCAATAGCCAATCCTGCATTGTTGATTAAAATATCAATTGATTGCCATTTTTCAGGAAAATTATTAATGCTTTTAAATACTTCTTCTTTTTGCTGAACATCAAATTCCGCAAGTAAAACTTCTGTATTATATTTTTCTTCGAGAATTTTTTTTAATTCTTCTAATCTTTTTTTCCTTCTTCCATTAAGGATAAGGCGATCACCATTGGCAGCAAATATTTGGGCGCATGCTTTCCCTATTCCTGAAGTGGCACCGGTAATAAAAATTGTACGATCCATATTTATTTATTTTTTTAAAAGAATGTTGATTTTTTGGATAAGCAAAACTAAAATTGTAAAACTAAAATAGAAATCATCTTATTAACATAACTGTTCCCTGTTTTGAAATTTTATTATTTTCATAATCTATACCTTCTACAATCCATACAAACACATCCGGGTCCAGTGGTTTTCCTTTGTACGTGCCATCCCAGCCTACATTCTGTTGAGTAGTGGAAAATACCAATTCACCATAGCGATTGAAAACTTTAAAATAAGTTAAGGACTTCATGCCAAGTGGAATTGGTTTGAAAATATCATTTCTTCCATCTCCATTTGGCGTAAAGGCATTGGGCACATACAATCCTGCATCTACCTTGTAGACGGTAACATTCATGGTATCTCTTTCAAAACAGCCCGCAGCATTTCCTACTTTTAAAATGTACTGTTGATTGTTTTGTAAAATGGTAACCGGGTTGGCAATATTCGCATTATTGAGTCCGGTGGCAGGTGACCATAGATAGGTTTCTCCGCCACTTCCATTTAATTGCAGTGGTTGATTAATTACTACAGATGTATCTCTTCCGGCATTGGCAATAATTTTTGGGAAAACATTTACAACAACCGTGTCATTTACACCTTTAGGACAACCAAGTGTATCCGAAACAGTAACTATGTATTGAATGGTGCTGGTCGGATTTGCAACGGGATTGGCAATGTTGGGATTGGATAAATAAAAAGGAGGAGTCCACAAATATTTACTTCCGCCCGTCGCACGTAAAATAGTACTTGAATCAAAACATATATTGGCGTCAGTTCCTGCATAAGCTTTCGGATAGGGAGCTACCCTTATGGTTATATTATCGCTGCTCTGGCATTTTCCTATGTTGCCAATTACATGATAAGTAGTGGTACTAAGCGGAGTTGCGATTGGATTTTTTAAAGTGTCATAATCGAGGGTTGCAGTCGGCGACCATTTATAATGTAAAGCATCACTTATAGGCTTCAGTTGTATGGCATCGGTTTGGCAAATGGTGGTATCGTTACCTGCATCTATGCTTACAAATTGTTTTACATCTACAAAAACCGAATCTTTATTTACACATTTATATCCGTCAGTAATTTGGATAAAATAAGTTGTAGGGGTCTGCGGGCTAACCAGTGGTGAAGCATTATTTTGATTATTGATTCTGTAATTGGGTGTCCATAAAAATTGAGTTGCGCCTGGGGAAGAAGAATTAAGTTGTAAGGTATCTATTGAACAAATTAAAGTATCATTCGTTAAAGAAATTACCGGTAAATCCCTGTTGACTACAATTACAGTATCTTCTCTTCGTTTAAGACAACCTGTTACTCCTGCTGAAACAATATAAGAAGTAGTGACAGTAGGATTAGCTAAAGGGTTGGCAATATTCGGGTTACTTAATCCTGTTGCCGGCCGCCATATATAATTATCACCACCTGTAGCTGTCAATAAAACGCCGCTGCCATTTTTGCAAACCGAAGTATCCGGTCCGGCATCAGGGATGGCTAATTTTTTTACTGTTATATCCGTATTAGCATTTGCTAAACAATGATTTCCCCATTGCACCTGGAGACTATAATTGGTGTTATTTGCAGGAAAGGCTTTTGTAATTTGTGAATTAGGAGCCGATAAAGTATTTGCAGGGCTCCATATATAATTTACAGGATTATGATTGCTTGTTGCCGAAAGTATGATGGTATCTTCCTCGCAAATGCTTGCACCTGAAGTTGTGATAGCTGCTGCCAGATCAAATTTTGGATTAACAGTAACTGAATCTGTGTTAGTGCAACCTCCTGCATTTAAAGTTACAAAATACTTTGTAGGTACAGTAGGAAATACCAATGGGTTTGCTGAGTTTGCATTAATGATATTGACGTTAGGGTTCCAGCTATAACTTCCTGTGAAACTGGTTGAGCTTAGAAGCTGGATGGTATCTTTTCCACAATAAACAGAATCTTTGAATAATGTGGTAACTACCGGGTTAACGATAATAGGAACATTCGTAGTATTCACTGTTTTCGTGCATCCTTTACTGTTACTTACTGTAAAAATTATATTATAATTTCCTGCAGCGGAATAAGAATAGGTTGGATTTTGCAAATGTGAAGTATCAGATAGTGTTGTTCCGTCACCAAAATTCCAACTCCAGCTATTAATGGTTCCGAAATTGGTTTTTGAAGTATCAATAAATTGAATGGGAGAATTGACACAATTGCCTATAAATTTAAATCCGGGGAAAAAGCCGGGATAGACTTTTACCAAAGAAATGGTTGAATCAGAACAGGGTAATCCTTTATTGACAACCAATTTAATTTGATAAGTACCGGTATCAGAAAATGTATGCGTTGGATTTGAAGAGGTTGAGCTATTGTTTATTCCTGAAATTGAATCCCCAAATTCCCAATTATAAGTTTGAATATTACTATTGGGAGTTTCATTACTAAATGTAAGAGAAAATCCGTCACAGGTAATATATTCAGGATTTAATGTGGCTCTGATCGGAAAACAATCAGCAACCTGGATGTGTAAAGATTTTCTGGCTTCTCCTATGTAAATTCCATTTCTGTATTCCTTTACTACGGCTGTAAGCACGTAAATACCGCTTGAAGGTGCGATGCCGCTAACGATGCCTGTTTTAGAATCAATAGTTACTCCCGGACCAAGTGGTTGTGAAGCAGAAAAGGGACTGGCATAAGGCACCGAAGTAAATGGAAGTATGGCTGTTAACGGGCTTGGATTGCCAGGAGATCCACCATTATAAGCCGGAGCAAAAGAATAGACTAAAGAATCATTATCCGGATCAATCGCGGTGAAATCAAATTTGAAATAATTATTAGCGCATACAATTGCGGTGTCGTTTGCAATAAACTTCGGACTGGAATTGAGTGGTGCTGTGGTTAAAATATTGGTTCCCGGAATATTGATGGTCCATGTGTCGCCTACAGTATTTGAATTGACAATATTTGCAATACCGGTGAGCCTGCAACACCTTTGGGCAGCAATGATATAACCATTGGGCCTGGGCGCAAGTTCCCTGGTAGTTTCATAAGTAGCGATCTTGTAACAGATGGAGGGTATGTTGGTTATGCATGGATTGCACTGTACGGTGGTGCAATTACTGATGTTTGGATTTTCGGTTAACCCTACACTTTCGTTTTCAATAAAGCTGTTAGTCCCCCCATCAAAATAACTAAAATTAATTTGTGGATCCAGTTGTTGTGGGCTTGGATTGCAGATCATGTAAAACTTAAGCACAATTTTATATCGCAGTTTGGTTGGGTCGTTTATTCCCTGACCTAGATATTCATAATACATCCAACCGCCCTTGGTATGATTTGCAAACGAAACAAAACAATAAAGAGAAAGGATAAATATCAGAAAAAATTTCTTCATCAGGTAGGCAGTAAATATTTGTATTAAGATACTAAATTAAGTAAAAGCAAAAGTATCATTTAAAAATATTCGGATTAAATCTTTATAAAGCTGTTATAATGATAAAGGTGTTTATACTAAAATAAAATTTGATTATTCAAATAGATTTATTCCGGCTATAAAATAAAAAAAGCCTCCCGAAGGAAGCTTTTTAATAATTTTTTTATTTCTTTTAATTAGAAATTGTATGCAAGACGAAGATTTACACTTCCTAATGTAGAACTGTTTTTGCTAAATGCCAGGTACTTAATAGAGGCATCAAAATTTGGGCTGAAATAATACCCGATGCTGGGAGCATAAGCGAATGCGCCATTGCCGTTTTTTCCAAAACCATAGCCTAATTGGCCATGAGCATAAGCTTTGTCACTCAGGTTAAATTTTACACCTCCTAAAAGTGGAATAAAGTAACCGTTTCCTCCACCATAAGATGATTTTACTGAATAATCTTCATAGCCAATACTTGCAGTGACTTTTGTAGTTGGCGCTACTTCAAAATCAGCTTGCAGGTCGGCTCCAAATGCAACGGAATAACCTGTAGAAGTAGGAACACCCACATTAGCTGCAATACTCATAGTGATTGGTTTTGAAGCATTCTGTGCCTGTACGCCTATTGTTGAAAATACAACAATGGCCATTGCCAAAATTAACTTTTTCATGTTTTTTTGTTTTAGTTTTTTTAATTTTTTGAGTTAGCAACTGGGATAGGTAATGTTTTTACTAATCAAATTTCAATTAATATTTTTAATCCTGAAATACCACATTAGTAGTATTTTTTACGTAAATTTTATTTTTTTACTTTGTCTTCCAAATTTGCTATCATATCAATTGTCATGCCAGACAGGTCATATTTTGGTTTCCATTTCCAATCGTTGTTAGCTACTGAATCGTCAATACTTTGAGGCCAACTCTCTGCTATTTCCAGCCTGTAATCGGGTTGGTAATTGATAGTAAAACCGGGAAGGTGTTTTTTAATTTCTGCGGCAATTTCTTTTGGCGAAAAACTCATTCCGGAAATATTGTAGGAAGTGCGCACGGATATTTTATCAGCATCCGTTTCCATTAATTCAATGGTGGCACGAATGGCATCAGGCATATACATCATAGGGAGATAAGTATTTTCTTTCAAAAAGCAAGTGTATTTATTTTCAGATAAGGCATCGTGAAAAATTTCTACAGCGTAATCTGTTGTGCCGCCCCCCGGCTCACTTTTATAACTTATTAATCCGGGGTAACGCAAACTGCGCACATCTATATGGTAGCGATGGAAAAAATAATTGCACCAGAATTCGCCGGCATATTTACTAATGCCATAAACTGTGGAGGGTTCAATAATGGTTTGTTGCGGGCAATTTATTTTAGGTGAGGTAGGGCCGAAAACTGCTATGCTACTTGGCCAATAGACTTTATTAATATTTTCGTCTTTAGCAATTTCCAAAACGTTTAAGAGACTTTGCATATTCAGGCTCCAGGCCAGGTGAGGATTTTTTTCACCTGTTGCTGATAATATGGCTGCTAATAAATAAATCTGGGTAATATTTTGCCTTATTACCTGTACGTGCAGCATTTCTTTATTCATTACATCAAGACTTACATAAGGGCCGGTACCTTTTAATAAAGGATTTTCTTCGCGCAAGTCAGATGCAACTACATTGGCACCGCCATATATTTTACGAAGCTCGAGAGTAAGTTCCACGCCTATTTGCCCGCAGGCGCCTATTACTAATATTTTATCTTTTATCATTATTAATTTATTAAGGAACAAAGTAAATTGTAAAAAGGCAAAGGGCAAAAAATACCGCGAGTTAATCGTTTTATTGAGGTGTGAACTTCAAGATCGCAGTTGCTTTTTTCATTTTTAAATAGCCATTTCAGGCGAGTTAAATAAATGTGTTGTACCAAATGAGTAATATTGCTGTGCAGGGAAATATTTCATTTGGGTTTATAAAACTTATAAACTAACTGATTATTTTACCATCTTTCATGTGCAAAATTCTGTCGCTCAACTGCGCCAATTCTTCATTATGAGTAACAATTAAAAATGTTTGCTGGAAGCGGTTTCTTAAATCAATAAACAGGTTGTGCAATTCTTTGGCATTTGCAGAATCCAGGTTTCCAGTGGGTTCATCTGCCATTACAATAGATGGATTATTGATCAATGCTCTTGCTACAGCTACACGTTGTTGTTCACCGCCGGAAAGTTCTCCGGGTTTATGATCGCCACGATCTTTTAAATTGAGCAATTCTAAAAGTTCAAGGGCTCTTTTTTCCACTTCCTTATTTTTTCTTCCGGCTATCCAGCCGGGAACACAAATATTTTCTAAAGCAGAAAATTCCGGTAACAAATGATGAAACTGGAATACAAAACCAATGTGTTCATTTCTAAAAGCTGCCAGTTTTTTCCCCTTTAGCGAGCTAACATTTATATTGTCAATAATAATATCTCCTTTATCTGATTTATCTAATGTGCCCAGAATGTGAAGCAATGTACTTTTTCCCGCTCCTGAAGAACCGGCAATGCTTACTATTTCACCTTTTGCAATTTCTATATCCACTCCTTTCAATACAGGTAAGGGGCCATAATTTTTGTAGATACCTATAGCTTTTAACATGGTTAAATGTAAGGGTAAAAACTAATTTCAGAAACAAAAAAAATAAAAAAATCTTACATGCAACATTCTTTCCTTAAAAACTATCACAAAAAGGGGAATGGTAAAAAAACAATATTTGGTTTTCCCGATTTAACTTTTACATTTGCGGAAAATTGGAAATCCCCTTTTTTAATTTTATAACAAAAAATAAAAAGATATAAATATATGTTTTGGACATTAGAACTTGCCTCACACCTTGAAGAAGCACCGTGGCCCGCTACTAAAGATGAATTGATTGATTATGCTATTCGAAGTGGGGCTCCCATAGAAGTAGTTGAAAATCTCCAGGAACTGGAAGACGAAGGTGGTGATATTTATGAAAGCCTTGAGGATATTTGGCCCGATTACCCCAGCCAGGAAGATTTTTTCTTTAATGAAGATGAATATTAGAGAAGTAGGGTTAGATAGTTTAGAAGTTTAGAAAGCTTAGTTTGTTTATTATATTTATAAGTTGAGAAGTTTAATAACTTAATAAGTTAAAAAAAAATCTTCAATATTTTATAAAAAAACCGCTCAATTTTATGAGCGGTTTTTTATTTATGGTAAATAATTTTTGGAATGCTTTTATTTTTTTAAAGTCGGCGATCAACAACAAAATACTTTACCAATAAAACAATTCAACCATTACTTCTACTTCTCCATCTGTTCTATCACACTTTGTGTAACACCAGTAAACGAAAATCCACCATCATGAAAAAGATTTTGCATGGTAACATATTTTGTAAAATCACTGAAAAGCGTAACTAAATATTTAGCACAATCTTCTGCTGTGGCATTTCCTAATGGGCTCATTTTTTCCGCATATTCAATAAATCCGCCAAATCCTTTTACGCCACTTCCGGCAGTAGTGCGTGTGGGTGATTGCGAAACAGTATTTACTCTTACTTTATTTTTAAGCGCATAATGATAACCAAAACTTCGGGCAATGCTTTCTAATAATGCTTTTGCATCAGCCATTTCACTGTAGTCAGGAAATACACGCTGGGCCGCGATATAAGTAAGTGCAACCACACTTCCCCATTCATTAATAGCATCTAATTTATACGCAGTTGCCAATAAACGATGTAAACTGGTAGCAGAAATATCCATAGTTTTTTGATTGAACCCGTAATCAATTTCGGTGTAAGATTTTCCTTTCCGCATGTTTAAACTCATTCCTACGGAATGTAAAATAAAATCAACGCCACCACCAAAATGTTCCTTGGCCTGGGTGAATAAATTCAACATATCCTCATTGCTGGTTACGTCGCATGGTACTATTGGCGCATTTATTTTTTCTGCGAGTTTATTAATTTCTCCCATACGCATGGCAATAGGTGCATTGGTAAGCAAAATCTCAGCACCCTCTTCGTGGCAGCTAATGGCAGTTTTCCAAGCTATTGATTTTTCATCAAGCGCACCAAAAATAATTCCCTTTTTTCCTTTCAGTAAGTTGTTAGACATTGATTAATTGATTTTATCTTTTTTGTTTCTCTAAATATATTTTTTTACAAATTAACCAATTAACTTTTTAACCAATTAACTTTTCATTTTTAATTGCTAAAAAAATTAATTCCCCATCATCTCCTTTGCATTTTCAAAAGCGGCAGCAGTAGGTTTTTTACCGCTTAACATGGTCGCTATTGCTGTAATTCTTTCATCGGCATTCAATGTTTTTATGGCCGTTATAATTTTATCATCTTTTATTTCCTTATACACAAAAAAGTGCCTGTGTGCTTTAGCGGCAATTTGCGGCTGATGCGTTATTGAAATTACCTGGTGCGCCACAGAAAGTTCTTTGATGATAATTCCAACTTGTTTAGCTGCTTCGCCGCTTATTCCGGAATCTATTTCATCAAAAATTAATGTAGGCAGTTGTACACTTTTGGCTACCAGGGATTTTATGCTTAGCATTAAACGGCTCAATTCACCACCACTGGCTACTTTACGCAAAGGCTCAAATCGTGTGATTTTGTTGGTTTGCGAGGAAGAAAGATTGGCATTGAATAAAAATTCTATGGTATTATTTCCGTAAGTATTTAATGTTCCGGCATCTTTTATTTCTACTTTAATTTTTGCATTAGGCATTCCAACCTGCGACAAAAGCATGTTCACTTTTTCCTCAAAGGGTATTACTTCTTTCTGTCTTTTTTCTGAAATAGTTTTCGCAATTTTCATTGCTTCCTGATAATATTGTTGCGATTGTTTTTCCTTTTCAGCAATGGATTCAGCAAGGTTGATTATTTTTTCCAGTTCGGTGGCAAGTTGGTTTTTTATTTCAAACAATTGCCCTGTAGTTTGTACATTATGTTTCTTTAAAAGCCCGTAACCAACGTCCATTCTGTCATTCAGTTCACTTATTTTTTCAGCATCATAATTCACTTTATCATTAATACTATCAATTTCTCCCGAAATATCCTGTAATTCAATTTGCAGCGAATGCAATCTTTTATTTATTGTTTCAATTTCAGGATAAATATTTTCAAGTGTTTGTAATTTATTGCTAATAGATTTTAATTGCTGTACAAGAGGCTGGTCACTTTCTTCCATTTGAAAATAAATTTCAGAAAGAATAGATTTAATATTTTCGGCATTACTCATTATTTTTATTTCGGCATCTATATTTTCAATTTCATTTTCTGAGAAATTGGCTTCGTCCAGTTCATCAAATAAAAATTGGTTATAGTCAAACTCTTTGTTGGCTATCGCCTGTTCGTTACTTAGTTTTTCCAATTCTTTCAAAACCGACCGGTAATTTTTAAAAATGGATTGGTATTGTTCAATCAATTTTCCATTCCCGGCAAGAGCATCTATTACTTCACGCTGAAAATCATTATTGTTTAATTCCAAAGTATCAAACTGTTGATGGAGATCCACCAGTAAGGAAGTCAATTGTTTCAGTTGGTTCAATGTTACCGGCGTATCATTTATAAAAGCACGTGATTTTCCATTAGATGAAATTTCGCGCCTGATGAGTATTTCTTCTTCACTATCAAGATCGTTTTTTTGCAAAAATTCTTTTACAGCAGTATGATGTGTTTTGAAAATTCCTTCAATAAAACATTTCTTTTCTTTATCAAGCAGAACAGAAGTGTCTGCTCTTTCTCCTAAAATTAAACTTAGTGCACCCATCAAAATACTTTTACCTGCACCTGTTTCGCCGGTAATAATATTGAGATGGTTAGAAAAATTAATTTCTATGGAATCAATAATCGCATAATTATGTATGTGTAATTGCTGCAGCATTTTATAATGGCAAATTACAATATTCCACGGTTTTTTATTTCCTGTTTTTATATCAATTAAAAAAAGAAAGCACTGGAATATTGATTTAAAAAATTTTTTCATGAAAAAAGACGCTTATAAAAGCGCCTCTCTCATTTATCAATTCAATTAATAATTCGTTTATTTAACTTCCACTGCATCATTCAATTCGTCATCTACCAATATACGGCCACAGTTTTCACAAACAATAATTTTTTTCCTTTGTTTTATCTCACTTTGTTTTTGCGGAGGAATGGCATTGAAACAACCACCACAAGAATCTCTTTCTACAGGAACTACAGCAAGTCCGTTGCGGTAATTATTGCGGATTCTGTCATAGCTTGCCAGCAATCTTTCATCTACCCCGGTTCTTGCAGCTTCTTCCAATTTCTTGTAATGTTTTTCTTCTTTATCTGTTTCAGCTATAATCTTTTCAAGCTCACCTTTTTTCCCTTTTAAATTGGCTTCTTTTGTAGCGACTGCTTTCTTAGCCGATTCAAGATGTTTGGCTTTTTCGGCCAATTCCTCGGTAGCATCTTTAATGTGTTTTTCAGCAAGTTTAATCTCAAGAGTTTGCATTTCCATTTCTTTATTAATGGCTTCAAACTCGCGGTTGTTTTTTACATTATCACTTTGCTTCTCATATTTTTTTATGAGATCCTGCGCATCTTTAATTAATGTTTTTTTGTCTTCAATGAATTGCTGCATGCCATTCATTTCTTCTTCAATACGGTTTTGACGCGCATTCAATCCTGCGATTTCGTCTTCGAGGTCACTTACCTCAATCGGTAATTCACCTTTCAGTACCTGGAGCCCATCTAATTTGCTGTCAACTTTTTGAAGTTTTACAAGAGATGTTAATTTTTCTTCTACAGAATAATCTTTTACCTGTGCCATAAATTATGTACGATTTTGTTTTTATTTCAGAATGATTAACCTTACCCTGTCAGGTGAAATAGAGGACAGGATTGGTAATAATTTCTGTTTTTAGGACGGCAAAGTTAGGGAATTTTTGCTGTAAAATTTCAGCTAAAAGCTCAATAGTAAACTGTTCGCTCTCGTAGTGGCCAATATCTGCGAGTAAAATTTTGCTGTCTGCATCAAAAAATTCATGGTATTTTATGTCGGAAGTAATGTAAACCTGTGCTGAGGCTGCAATTGCCTGGGGCAACAAAAAGAATCCAGCTCCGCCACATAAAGCCACTTTTGATATTTTTTTCTGAAGAAATTGTGTATGTTTTATTACTGAAAGTCCAAATATTTTTTTTAAGAGGGTTAACAATTCTTCCTCAGAAATACTTTCGGGCAATTCCCCAGTTAAACCGCTTCCAACATCTTCTCTCTGGTTTTCCAACGGATAAATGTCATAAGCTACCTCTTCATAAGGATGAACTTCTTTTAAAGAATCTACCATTGAATGTTGCAGGAAACCTGGGAAAATGACTTCGATCCGGGTTTCATTTTCTATATGTCTTTCGCCAATTTTACCAATATATGGTTTGCTTCCTTCATTAGCTTTAAAAGATCCTTTTCCTTCAATACAAAAACTACATTCATCATATTTTCCTATGGCTCCTGCGCCGGCTTTAAATAAAGCATTCCTCACTTCATCGGCATTTTCACGGGGTGAAAAAGTTACCAACTTTTTTAATGTTCCTTCTTTTGGTAAAAGCACCTTACAATTTTGGAGATTTAATTTTTCTGCCAATTTTTGATTAACTCCTTCAATAATATTATCGAGATTGGTGTGGATAGCATAGATGGCAATATTATTTTTTATGGCAGCAATTACTGTTCTTTCCACATAATTTTTACCATTTAGTTTTTTTAAACCTTTAAATATTATGGGATGATGAGCTACAATGAGATTGCATTTTTTTTGTTTCGCTTCTTCTATTAAGGCTTCTGTTACATCAAGGGAAGCAATAATTCCTGTGCATTCATCTTCGCTATTGCCAATTAGTAACCCGGCATTGTCATAGCTTTCCTGCAAGTTAACCGGAGCAATTTTTTCCAGCGATTTAATAACCTCATTTATTTTCATTAATTATAATTTTTTCTTTAGAACTAAAGAGGAAATCAGATGATTAAAGATAGGAGTAAAAAATAAGGTAGAAACTTGGAAACTATAAACTAATCCACTTTTTAAAACCTGGGGCATCTTACCGCTTCACGTGAAGAATTATCTTTGTTTACAAATTTTTGATAGGCAATTGATAATTCAAAACCGCCTTGCGATTGACTGGAAGCTTTTAGTGACGATACATTCACGTCATAACTGAGGGCAAAAGTTAAAGGCGATACTTCTAACTTTATAACCGGAATAAAAGCATCTTTCCATCTTAAAAACCCTCCGCCGGAAATAACATAATGCGGATCTGTAGGATCATCTAACTTAAAACTATAAAGCATACCGCCAATAACTTCAGTGTATGGCCCCTGCTTAGAATAATCGCCATGAAAAGTAACGTAGGCATAATCATTTACACTCATTTTTACTCCACCGGAAAAGACCAATTTAGGAATTAATTTTACATCAGGATTATTATAAAAAGAAACTTTTGCGGATTGATTAAAATGATGATAAGCAACACCAAAAAAAATATTATTATCGGGATTCTCTCCTACTTGTGTATTAAAACTAATACCTGCACTACCATCAAAATATAGAGAACTATTATTTGCGAATGATTCACCGGTGCCTAGAGATGGATCATAATTTGATCCGTTATATTGATTATTGGTAGTCATTTTAGACAAGTCAAATTTTCTTTGTACCATTCCTGCTGCAAAACCGGCTGATAAATACATATTCCTATCTGCACTCAAAGATTTATGGTAATTAAGTACGGGAAGAACGTGGGTGGCAGTAAGCGCAATGGTACCTGCTTTATCATAAAGAATTTCTCCGCCAATAGTCAGGTAGTCATCGCTTTGGCCAATAGGTAATTTATATTCAGCATTTAAGGAAGAAGTTTGATAGGGAACCGTAACTGAATTCCATTGATTCCGGTAAACACCCTGTATGCGCAGGTCGCCGCTAAAAATGCCTGCCAATGCGGGATTCCTCAGAATAGGCGTTTCAGAAAATTGTGAAAAATGTATATCCTGGGCATTACATTTATTTTCATTTAAAAAAATAAAAGCGATTAGTATACTGGATTTTAAAATCGTGGTTTTCATTTTGATATGTTGATAAGTTACTAGTTGGATTAGTTAGTTTATTAATGCAATATTTCCTTTAAAAACAAGATTGGTATTGTTTTCACATACTACTTCAAGGGTATAAACAAAAACATCGGCAGAAAGTTTTCTCCCTTTATAAGTTCCATCCCACCCGGAAGAGGCATCGTTTGCATTAAAGTTTGATTTTTCAAACACTATTTCTCCCCAGCGGTTAAAAACCCGAAGATTTTTAATTTTAAAAACACCATTTCCTCTTGGATAAAAAATATCGTTCTCACCATCACCGTTCGGCGAAAAGGTATTGGGAACAAAAATGTTTGCATTGTTGCACAAAACATAAATGGATATTTTATCACGAGCCCTGCATCCTCCTGCGTTTTTTACATCAATAGTGTATTCAATAGACTCTGTAGGTTTTACTATTATTCCTGGATAATTATTTGAAATAATCCCGCTTGTAGGTGTCCATGTTACATTGGTTACATCTTTTGATATTTGTGGAATTATTTCAAACTGCTGGCCTACATTAATCGTTTTATCCGAACCCGCATTTACAACCGGAATTGGAAAAACTTTTACAGGAATATAACCTGTATCTTTAAAACAACCTTTAGAATCGGAACCAATAACCTGATAAACAGTAGTGGTGGCAGGTGAAGCCAACGGCGATGAAATCGAAGAATTATTTAGGCCTGCTGATGGATACCAGTTATATACTTCTGTTCCACTTGCATTTAATTGCACGGATCTTCCAAGACATAAAGTATCATTTTTACTAACGGATAGTTTAAAAGGGAATTTCACTAAAAGAAAAACGGAATCTTTAGAAATACAGCCTTTATTACTTGTTCCTTTTACCTGGTAATTAATTGATGAATCGGGTTTAGAAACAGGGTTTGCGCAATTGTTGCAGGAAAGATAAGTTGATGGGCTCCATGAATAATATTGTGCGCCGCTTACCTGCAAAGGTTCGGTTGATCCAAGGCAAACAATCGCATTTGAAGTTTTGATTAAATTGGGTAACGGATAAATTTCTATTGTTTTAGTAACTGTATCACTACATCCGTTGCTGCTTGCTGCAATTGCTTTTACACTATAAATTCCATCTTTTGAATAATTTTGAGCCAGTGGAGTTTGCTGCGTAGATATATTGCCGTTAGCAAAATCCCATTTCCATGAAATAGTGGAAGTGTCAGGATTTGTAATAGAACCTGAAAAATTTAAAGCGGCAGGTACACATGCACCTGAATTTCCATTAATTAAAAATCTCGGAACTCTGTTAACTCTTACAGAATTGGGAATGAGAACAGAATCCTTACAGCCCCTTTGGGTTGTTACAGCAAGCGTTGTATTATAAATTCCTGTTTTATTATATTGGTGTAATGGATTTTCCTGTATTGAAGTAGTGCCATCTCCAAATTTCCATAGGTAATTAACAATAGCATCATTAAAAATACTTGAATTCTTAAATTGTACATTTCCGGCATCGCAAACCAGACTTTGCGATTGCTGAAAAGAGGCAACCACTCCAAAAACTGTTATGGTATCTTTTCCTTTAACCGGTACGCTGCATCCATTGGCATTCACCAGAATCATTTTTGGTAAATACTTTCCAGGCGTTGTAAAAATGTGGGTGGCACTTGAATCCGGCGAGGTAATGGTAGAACCATCATTAAAATCCCAAATGAAAGAAATATTTTTTCCGGTATGCGCTTTAAAATTTGTTTGCAAAGGATTGCATCCGGTCAAATTTGTATAGGAGAATGTTCCGGAAGGTCCATCTACCTTTATTTGCTTTATTTTTTGTGAAGAACAACCTCCGGGACCGGTAATAGTAAGTATTGCGTTAAATGTTCCCACAGCAGAATAAAAATGAGAGGGATTAAGCTCTGAAGAAGAAGTGCCATCTCCAAAATCCCACGTCCATTTTGAATAATTTGATGAAGTATTAGTAAAATTAACCACAAGGGGTGGGCATGTGCTTTCTGAATCACTTAATGAAAAATCTGCTCTTGGGTTTGCTATTCTTACATAATTGGTTTTTGAAATTGAATTGTTACAACCATAAACATCATTAATGGTAAGACTTACTGTATAAATTCCTTCTTTATTATATGTATGAACAGGATTTTTTTGACTGGAAGTAGTACCATCCCCAAAATCCCAGGCATAAATTAAACCCGGTCCTGTTGATGAATTGTAAAAAGAAACCGGCTGTGATGTACAGGAAAGTGTGTCTCCGGAAAAAATTGCTTTTGGTTCTGAAACAATAATTGCATTTGGTTTATTGCTGCTATCTGTACATCCTTTGCTATCGGTTACTTTTAATGAAACCGAATAATTACCTGGGGTAGCATACAAATGACTAAAAGGAGGCGCTGTGAATGATTGGGAATTACCATCGCCCCAATTCCATTTCCATTGCTGGATGGTATGTACTCCATCAGTAAAAGAACTGTCAAAAAAGTTAACGTCATTATTAAGGCAAGAGCCTGGTACAGAAGAACGAAAAAATGCAGTTGGTCCGTCAACCTGTATAGATAAAGGCTTTGTGATAGAATCCAGGCAGCCATTTACATCTTTAAGAATTAAGGTTACGTTATAGGCGGATGCTTTTGAATATTGATGATTGATTGAATTGGAAGAATCTGAAATCGAAATACCATCACCAAATCTCCAAATGTAGGAACTGATATTGCCTGGAATATTGTTTAAGGCGGTAAAATTTACTGTGGCATTCCTGCACACAACAGAATCACTGGAAATAAAATTCGCTATCTCTTTTATAATCTGCAGATTCTCAGTTTTCGTCATGGAACAGCCTGTTAGTTGATTAGTAACCGTTAATGCAACTGTGTAAATGCCGGCAGATGGATAATTATGTGTTGGGTTCTCCACCGTTGCCGTTTGGCCGTCACCAAAATCCCAATACCAGGTATTGGCACCAATGGATTTATCTGTAAAAATAACTTGCAGGGGATTTTCACAAGTATTTGCATCAATAAAACGGGCAACTGGTGGATTAATATGAATTTCGTTAGGAAAAGATATTGTATCGGCGCAGCCGTTATTAATTGCAATCAAGGTCACTGGAAAATATCCGGTATCATTATATTGATGATTAGGGTTTTGGATTTCAGAACTGCCGCCATCGCCAAAATACCAGAGCCATTGATTAGGATTTCCTGTAGAATTATCGGTGAACTGAATGCTTTTATATGCACATGCATTTCTTGGGTCTGCAGAGAAATTTGATTGTGGTTTTGAACCAACTAAAATTCCATTTATTACTTTTATTGAATCAGTGCAGCCACCTGCCGTGGTATATGTTAAGGTAACAGTGTAACTTCCGGGAGAATTGTATATATGTGTGGGAGACGTAGCATTTGATGTATTTCCATCTCCAAAATTCCATTGATAATTAGTGATTGCATCAATTGAATTTACATTTGCTGTAAAAGTATGTTCAAGGGGTGCGCATCCTTTTTGAGGTAAATTGTTAATTGATACAACAGGTGATTTTATTTTTATAAAATTAGTTTTTACCATACTGTCTTTGCAGCCAGAAGCATTGGTAACTATAAGTTTTACAGTATAGCTTCCTTCTTTCAAATAAGTGTGTGAAGCATTTTGTACATCGGAGGTAGCACCATCACCAAAATCCCAGAGATAAGCGGCGCCTCCCGATGTAGTATTTACAAAATTAACAGTGAAAGGCGCCTTGCAGGCAACAGTAGTTGGTGCTGAAAAATTCACGACCGGAGTTGCAATAACCTGGAGAGTTTTGCTGACAGAATCTTTGCAGGCTCCAAAATTAGCCACCATTTTTATTGTATAGTTTCCTGAATTTGCATAAGCTTTTATCGGATTAATTGAATTTGAAATAGTGCCATCACCGAAGTCCCAGGTTATTGTTCCCGGAACGGGGTTGCTCGTATTATTGAAATTAAACGAAGTACCCTGGCAGATAGTTGCCGGAACAGAGAAATCTGCTTTTGCATTGCCTATTGTAATTAAATCTGCTTTTTTTAAAGTATCTGTACAGCCCGTAAGATTGGATACAACCAATGTGACAGAGAATTTTCCTGAAGAATTATAGGTGTGAGAAGGGTTGGCTAAAGTAGAAGCACTTCCATCGCCAAAATCCCATTGATAAGTTAACGAATCGGTTCCTGTAGAACTATTAAGAAAGTTGATTGTTGCAGGTGCATTACATGTGCTGGAAACCGAATTGGTAAACTGCGCTTTTACACCCGAATTAATATGTACATAAGAAGTAGTGGTTTTAGAAGTAACACATCCAAAGTTGTTACTAACTTTCAGGGATACATTAAAATTTCCAATAGCTGTATAAGTATGATTTGGATTTTGTAAACTGGAAAAATTGCCATCGCCAAAATCCCATTGCCAATTTGAAATGGTGCCACTTCCTGGAAAACTTAAATCTGTAAATTGTGGAGTCAAAGGAAAACATCCGCTTAATGGTGAACCACTAAAATTAATAACCGGGGAAGAATAAACAGTAATGTATTGAACTTTTGTAACTGAATCAATTCCAAAAGCATTTCGTATAATTAATTTAACCGTATAGGACCCTGGGTTAAAGTAGGCAACTGAAGGATTCTCTAAGGAAGATTTTGTATTATTGCCAAGGTCCCATGACCATGATGATGGATTTCCCGTTGAAACGTCATTAAATTGTACTACAAGCGGTGCACAACCTACCACAACATTAGATTTAAAATCTGCTTTAAGTTGGGCATTAGCCAAAAGGCTGTTGAAAAATAATAAAAAAAATAAAACCAAAGACTTGTTGGCCTTAATACATAGGGGGATAGATAAGTGTAAGTTCTTCAAGGATCAGATGTTGGAATTTTGGATTCAGGTTATCTATAATAGAAACGAAGAGAATAGAAGAAAAGTGTTGGATTATCCATTATTGTGGATAAGTTGAAATAAGAATAAATCATTGATTTATAAAAGTCTACCTATCTTTTGTCAATGTATAATTTATTATTTTATTTTGTTTGTCTTTAACAAATTATAAATCAATAAAATTTATTGCTGCCTTTCCATATCAAGTTGGATTGGATCGGAAGATCCCCAGGGGTGCAAGCTTAAGTATAGGTAAATTTTTATTGGTATTATAAGTGAAATTTTATTAAAATAAAAATAGTATGCCTGCAATTAAAAAAGAATTTTATTAATAATAAATAACAGAAATTAATTACTAAAAGTATAATTTTAAAAACCAAAAGATTTTGAATATTACTTTTTCATAAAACCCTATTCCGAAACCTTTTTTGTTTTTATTAGTTGAATACATCAATTATGCAGAAAACATTTCTCTAAACTTTATTTCAGAAAATATAAAACATGTTTCTAAAACCTAAATGCACCTTATTCATTTCATTGGCCCTGTATTCTATTAATGGATTCGCACAAATTTTTGGTGGGAATCCGCCATCTATAAAATGGAAACAAATAAATACAACTGCATCGCGGGTTATATTTCCAACAGGGCTTGATTCCATAGCAACAAGAATTTCCAACATTATTTCTTTTATAAAGAAACCTACTGAAAGTACTATTGGTTACAGAACAAGAAAAATAAATCTTGTTCTTCAAAATCAAACTACTATTTCAAATGCTTATGTTGGCCTTGGCCCTTTCAGAAGTGAATTTTTAATGACACCCGATCAAAATAGTTTTGAATTAGGCAGTCTTCCATGGCCCGATCAACTTACCATACATGAATACAGGCATGTAGAACAATTCAATAATTTTAATGTGGGGCTTTCTAAATTGATGCGTATTTTTTTTGGAGAAGAAGGCCAGGCACTTGCTAATAATACGGCCATTCCTAATTGGTTTTATGAGGGAGATGCCGTTTTTAATGAAACTAATCTTAGTAAACAAGGGCGTGGAAGTTTACCTTCTTTTTTTGATGGCTACCGCTCTCTTTGGGCGGCGGGGAAAAATTATAGGTGGATGAAGTTGAGAAATGGGTCTCTTAAAGATTTTGTTCCTGATCATTATCCTTTGGGTTATATGCTGGTGGCTTATGGCCGTGAAAAATACGGTGATCAGTTTTGGGAAAAAGTGACGCAGAATGCCGCTGCATTTAAAAGTTTATTTTATCCTTTTCAGCATGCTATAAAAAAGTATTCGGGTGTAGATTATGTTACTTTCCGTAATGAGGCAATGAATTTTTTTAAAAGGCAATTTGATTTAGAGAAATTTTCGTCAGCAGAAAACCTTTCTGGCGGAGAAAGTTTAAAAACTTTTGTTGATGAGCAATACCCTGTATTTGGGGAGGATGGTTCTGTTATTTTTGTAAAAAGCGGGTACAAGCAAATCCCTGAATTCATAGTACGCAAGGAAAATACTGAATCCAAATTAAGAACACAGGATTATTCCATTGATAAATATTTCAGTTATAGAAATGGAAAGATTGTTTATGCTTCTTATCGCCCCGATGTAAGATGGGGTTATCGTGATTACAGCGATTTGCGGGTGCTTGATATTACTAACGGAAATCAGCAAACGCTAACAAATCATACCAAATATTTTTCACCAGACATTAGTAATGACGGTAAAAAAATAATAGCGGTTAATGAACCTTTTTCTGGTAAATGCAACCTTGATTTATTAGATGCAGACAATGGAAAATTAATTACTTCAATTCCTAATCCTGATCACCTTTTTTATACTTATCCAAAATTTTATGGAGATCAAAAAATAGTTTCGGCAGTTAGAAACTCTGAAGGGAAAATGTCAATTGCGGAAGTTGATTTACCGGATGGTAAAACCCAATACCTTCTTCCCCTTTCTTTTAATGTAATCGGGTTTCCTTTTATTTTGCACGACACACTTTATTTTTCTTATTCCTATTTGAAAAATACCGAACTTTTTGCTTACACATTCGCCGATAAAAAAATATGGCAAATTCAAACTGATAATAATAAGGGCTATAGTAAATACCATCTTTCCGTAAATGATTCTAATATAATATGGAGCGTATTTACAGATGAAGGGTTCCGGTTACAAAAAACATCCAAAAGCAATTTGCGATTTTTAGAAATGAATATAGGGAGTTTGCAAAAAATCACTTCCATTTTTGGGATTACTGCTATTAATAATTCAAATTCAAATTTACTTGATAAGGTTCCTGCCGAAAAGTTTATCATTTCTAAATACGCCAAGAGCTTTAAGCTTTTTAATTTTCATAGTATAGAGCCTGCGGTTAATGATCCTCAATATACATTATCACTTCTGAGTGAAAATATTTTAAATACACTTCAATCAAGTTTATCATTTACATACGATCGTTCAGAAAAATTTAAGCAAATCGGTTTTGACGCAACATATGCTGCATTGTTTCCCTATTTATCTGCCGGGATAAAATATTCTTTTGACAGAAGCGCTTTCCTTCATGGAAACCAGGTTTATTTTAATCAATTTGAACCATACGCAGGGTTTAATATTCCATTGAATTTAAGCAAAGGGCGTTCATTTACATTCCTGAATTTTGGTTCACAATATGTATACAACCAAAGTTTCTTTAAAGGAAATTATAAAGATACTTTGGGTAATAATTCTTATAGCTATAACAGCAACTTTATTACATTCAGCCACCAGGTTCAACAGGCGAAACAACAGATATATCCGCAGTTTGCACAAACATTATCTTTTTCATTCAAGACTCCCTTAACGAGATATAAAGGTTTTCAATTTTTAACTACAGGGAATTTATACTTCCCAGGATTTTTTAAAACTCACAGCATAGTATTTAACGGGGCTTATTTGCGTAAAGATAGTTTGGGGCAGATCAGTTTTTCAAGTGGTTTTCCTTTTTCAAGAGGGTATCAATCGGTGAATTTGTATGAAATGTATAAGTGGGGCGTTAACTATCATTTGCCTTTAATATATCCTGATGCAGGATTTGGGGATATTCTATACTTGCTAAGGGTAAGAGCCAATTTTTTTTATGATGATACTCATGTAAAAGATTTTTATAGAAATGGAAATGCTTTTCTTGCTGATTTCCGATCTGCAGGTACGGAAATTAATTTTGATACAAAATGGTGGAACCAGGTAAATGTTTCTTTCGGAGTTCGGTACAGTTATTTATTAGATCCTGACATGTTTGGGAGTGGAGGTCGTAACCGTTGGGAAATTATTATGCCTGTAAATATTTTTAATAAGTAATACCATCTTAATTTAATAAGTAGTCCAAAGGACTACGTTGAAATCTTAGATGGTATTATGCCGATAGAAAAAGGCATTGGACTATTTGATGGTATAATCGGTATAATTGTTCTTTCAAAGAAAAAATACTTTCCTTGTGTGGGGATATCGTAAAATTGATTTGTTTCAAATCAATTAATTTTTAAAATCAGACTTTTATTAAATTGCAATATAAAATTTATCTTGAAAAGAATTTGGTATGAAGAAATCAATTGGCAATAAAAAGAAAAAAGGATGTGCGGCTTTTTATTTTTTGGCTGTGGCTGTAATAACCGCTGCTGCTGTAGTGATCACTATAAAAGAAGGTAACCGGATAAAGGTGGAGAATGAATTACTTTCTTACGAGGTATGGTAAAAAATAATTCTAAAAGTTTACGCGAAGGAAAACACGAAAGCTTGATTTTGAATAATGTTGCCTGAACAAAATAAAATCGGAAAAAATACTTATTATAATAATTTTAAAAGCAGCTGATTTCATTTTTGTCAGATGTTAAGGGTAAAATAAAAATTGGCATCTTGCTAAATACAATTTTATATATAAAATATACGTTTATAAGTTCGGCACTTTTATTTTAAAATGTTATAATAGTAAGTTTTAATTTGAAATCCGATTATAATTGTTGTTAATTTAAATAATATTAATAATTTTGTAGTATTGAAAAGGATTTTTTACATACTTATACTTATTGCCGGCCTTCATTCAAACAGCGATGCACAGGCTAAGTCAACCTTTATATCAAGTGATGCTGTGAAAACAGTAAAATTCTATCCTAATCCAGCTATTAGCTATATTAATTTTGAATTCGAAAAATCTTATGATAATTCTTATAGCCTTTTAATTTTTAATTTCCTTGGAAAAAAAATTGCTGAACTTCAGGTAACAGACCAAAAAATCACTGTTCCCCTTTTAGATTACTATCGTGGTATTTATATTTTTCAGCTTCGGGATAAGCAGGGAAATATTGTAGAATCCGGAAAATTCCAGGTAGTCAAATAAATCTTCACTGTTTTATCTATTTTTCTCATTTTATTATTGTGTCATTTTGTCTAATAATTGTTATTGGCAAAAAGTTTGACTGTACTACCTTTGCAGCCAATTTTATAGTATGAAAAATAATAAAAAAGATATGTTCGCTAAAGATTCAAATGATCGTATAGAAGCAGAAGATTTTTCTGTAAATGAAAATGACAATACTGCGGAGAAGCAGGAACAAATTACAGAGCCTGAATTGCAACATGAAGAAATCGCTAAACTTCAATCTCAGTTGGATGAACAAAAGGATAAGTATATGCGTCTTTTTGCTGAATTTGATAATTATAGAAGGCGTACTTCAAAAGAAAATATTGAATTAAGACAAACAGCAGGAATAGAAGTAATTACTTCCCTGCTCGATGTATTGGATGATATGGACCGGGCAGAAAAACAATTACAGGAAAGTGATGCAGACAAATTATTAAAAGAAGGAATTCTCCTGGTGTTTAATAAATTTAGAAAAACAATGCAATCAAAAGGGTTGAAAGCTTTTGAAACCCTTCATTCTGATTTTGATGTAGAAAAAGATGAAGCCATTTCTGAAATCGAAGTCGATGATAAAAAACTGAAAGGAAAAGTAGTGGCAGAAGTCCAAAAAGGTTATTTGCTAAACGATAAACTTATCAGGTTTGCCAAAGTTGTAGTTGGCAAATAATTTACCTTGAACATTTAATACAAAATGAACCGTAACTGCCGCCGGTTCATGGTTTTTTTGGCAGTTAATTAAAATAGTATGGCGAGTACAATGTCTAAAAGAGATTTTTACGAAATATTGGGTGTAGGAAAAAGCTCAACTGCAGATGAAATAAAAAAAGCTTACCGTAAAGTAGCAATGCAATTTCACCCGGACAGAAATCCCGGCGATCATACTGCGGAAGATAAATTTAAAGAGGCTGCGGAAGCTTATGAAATATTGAGTGATCCGGATAAACGGGCACAATATGACAGATTTGGTCATAATGCATTTGGCCCAGGTCGTGGTGGGGGTGGAGGTTTCTCGGGCCATGGCATGAATATGGAAGATATTTTTAGCCAGTTTGGAGATATATTTGGTGATGACATGTTCGGAAGTTTTTTTAGTGGAGGTAGAAGCAGCGGTGGTTCCAGGAGGAGCAGGGGCGTAAGGGGAAGTAATTTACGCGTAAAAATAAAAGTAAATTATGAGGAGATCGCGAAAGGAACTACCAAAACGATAAAAGTAAAAAAATACATTTCATGTAATACATGTAGCGGTACAGGTGCAAAAGATAAAAATAGTACTCAAACCTGCAGAACTTGTGGCGGAAGCGGACAAGTCAGAAGAGTACAGAATACTTTTTTAGGCCAGATGCAAACAGTAAATACTTGTCCTGATTGTAATGGTGAAGGATCAGTTATTACCAATAAATGTACTAATTGTAAAGGCGAGGGTAGAGTATATGGTGAAGAAAATGTAACCTTGGAAATACCCGCTGGTGTACAGGATGGAATGCAATTAAGCATGAGTGGAAAAGGAAATATGGGTGAACGTGGTGGTGGCCCCGGAGATTTGATCATTTTAATTCAGGAAGAGGCTCATCCACATTTACACAGGGAAGGACTTAATGTTGCTTTTGATTTATATATTTCTTTCCCGGAGGCAGTTTTTGGTACTCAAACTGAAGTGCCCACTATTGACGGCAGGGCAAAAATTAAAATTCCTGCCGGCACACAAAGCGGAAAAATTTTCAGGTTAAAGGGAAAAGGTTTTCCTTCAATAAATTCTTACGAAAAAGGCGATCAGTTAATTCAAATAAATGTATGGACTCCTCAGCATGTTTCGGATGATGAGAAAGAAATACTGGAAAAAATGCAGATCAGCGAAAATTTTAAACCCAAGCCTGATAAAAACGATAAATCTTTTTGGGAAAAAATAAGAGAAACATTTAGTTGATAAAGGATTTAATTAAAAGCTTAAAAAGTTAAGGTAATTTATTTTTCCTCCATTTTCTTTTTTTCTTTTCAGTATAAATTACTTTGGATTTATCTATTAAGCCTATAAATTCTGATTCGAGATAATCGCCAGGTGTTTGGGAAGAAAGTGCAATATTTTTTATCACATTCCAATCAACATCAGGAAAATATTTTGATTCCCGCAGTTTAAGGCCCAACATGGTTACGGCAGTTGCAAATCTGAGCTTATCATCCAGCCGGTTGAAAGAAACATAATTTCCCGGGCAATCAAATTTTAAATTTTGCTCCAGGGTATCGCCGGGCGAGCGATAGTGCAAAGAAATATCAGCAATATTCAAATTTTCATTTGCCAAAGTATCTTTATTTACAGGGGTAATTTCAAATACAACTGTATTGCCTGATGCCGAACCTATTTCACCACCTTCGAGTTCATCGCCATTTTCTGCGAGTGTATTTTTTTTATTATCATAGCCAATCAGGCGGTAGTCTTTAATTAAACCGGGATTGAATTTTATGTTTAAAAAAACGTCGCTTGCTATGGAATAAAGTGTTTGAGTAAATTCTGTAACCAATATTTTTTCGGCTTCCCTGATATCATCTATATAAGCAAAATTGCCATTTCCTTTTTTTGAAAGTATTTCAATTTTTGAATCTTTATAATTTCCCATGCCTACTCCAAGGCAGGTGAGGTAAACTCCTCCTTGTTTTTCTTTTGCAATTAATTCTTCCAATTCTTTTTCAGTTGTTTGGCCAATATTAAAATCTCCATCGGTAGCAAGTATAATACGATTATTTCCATCTTTCATAAAAGTACTTTCTGCTAATTTATAGGCGGTTCTGATGGCTGCTTCACCAGGTGTGTCGCCGGCCGCATTCAATTCTTCCAGGGCTTTGGAAATCTTTTGTTTTTCAGCCCCGCTTGTTGGTTTTAGCCAAATTCCCACAGAGCCACCATAAGTTACAATTGAAACGGTATCTTTTGCTCTAAGGTTTTTTACCAATAATTGAAAGGCTTCTTTTAAAAGAGGCAACCTGTTTGGCTGGTCCATACTTCCTGAAACATCAATTAAGAAAACAAAATTTGATTTAGGGACATGATCAAGATTTAATTTTTTGGCCGATAAATTTAAAAATAAAAGGCGATGGTCTTTATTCCACGGGCAATCAGAAATTTGAGATTCAAGCCTGAAAACTTTATTTTGCGAAGGTTCCTTATAACAAAAATTAAAATAATTAAGCATTTCATCAATTCTTACAGCATCGGGAGGTACTTTCATGCCAAGGTTAATAAACCTACGGATATTACTGTAGGAGGCTTTATCAATTCGCATCGAAAATCCTGTTGTATAATTATTACCTGTTTTGATAAAATCATTTTCTACAAGATTGCTATAACTTTCAGATTGATAAAATTCTGACGGAAATATTTGCCCGCTTTTGCTTGAGGTAATTGAAATGAGTTTGGGTTTGTGTGTGCTTTCCGCTACAGGAATCATTTTTAAAATTATTTCCTGATATACATTGGTTTTGATCCTTAAAGATTGAGTAGAATATCCGTCAAGGCTAAATAAGAGTGAATCATATAAATTGGAAGAGGGTATCCCAAAACCTCCTGTATTGCCACTGTAATAAAGAGAGCGTGTGGAGGGCATGTAAATTTTTACATTCTGCAAAGGCTGGTTCTTTTCATCCTTTACATCGCCCCTGATATAATATTGTGCAGAAACAGTTTTTAAAAGGGATAAAATGATAATTATAAAAAATATCCTTTTCAAGGCAGCCGTTTAATAGGAAAGGTAAACCTTCTTATGAAAGTTACAAAGCAATTTTTATATTATCAACAATTTTTAAATTCTCTTTTACAAGCCAGGGAGTGCTTTTAAACTAACTGATAAATCTCTTTGATGTTTCTTCCTAATCCATCATAATCTAATCCAAAACCTAATACAAATTTATTGGGAATGGTAAAGCCTAAATAATCAATTTTTATCGGATGCACCATTGCATCAGGTTTATGTAAAAGCGCGGCGATTTTTAATGAAGCGGGATGTTGATGCTCAAGTTGTGGCAGAAATTGCGAAAGTGTTTTTCCGGTATCTACGATATCTTCTATAATAATTACATCTCTGCCATACAATTCAGCATCAAGGCCTATGGCAGTGATTACATTTCCGGTTGATTTTACCCCTTTGTAGGACGCCAATTTTATAAAGGCTATTTCTGCTTCTATATCTATTTGTTTAAAAAGATCAGCGGCAAAAATAAAAGCGCCATTGAGAATAGCTATAAATAAAGGTTTTCTGCCATGATAATCCCTGTTGATTTCCGCAGCTATTCTTGTAACCTGCTCATCTATTTCTTCTGCTGTTAAATAAGGAATAAATTCTTTGTCATGAACTTTTATAATGGCCATAAATTATTTTGATATGATGAGCTGTTGCCCGATTTGTAAATTGTCGCTTTGTAAATTATTCCATTTTTTTATTTGCTCAATAGAAACTCCATATTTTTTTGAAATAGAATAAAGACCTTCTTTGGGTTGAACTTCATGGATATTAGTTGCAGTGGATTTGATGTTGGTTGTTTGAGATGGATTGTTTAGTGTTTGCGATTGTTGTATTTCAGAAGTCTGAATTGTAGCGGTAATTGGTTGCGGTTTAAGAAAAATTTTGGTTCCGGTTACAATGTTATCATTGGCAGAAAGATTATTATAATCACACAGATTTTGTAAAATGATGCCGTTTTTTTGAGCTATATCATATAAGGTTTCGCCAGGCTCTGCAATGCAAAAATTTCTGTTGCCTTCTTTTTGTTTTTTCTCCAGGAAAATAAATTGATCTTTTTCAAGTAATCCATCTTTGGTCATATCATTTATTTCCAGGAGTTTGGCAAGATTGATATTATTTTCTGTTGCTATGGCCAGTAATGAAGTCCCTTTGGAAACAAAAAGTGCCCGCGATCCATTTACAGAAAGTTTTGTTGGTTGCAGGTTATCTGAATCCGCATTTTGCGAGGCATCTGAAGACTTTTCTTCCGGATCACTTTTATATTTTGAAGCATCAAAAACAGGTACATCACCGGCGGCTTCAAGCGTATATTGTTGTAAATTATTGGTCTCAATATTATTAATTAAAATTTCGGGATATTTAGGATTGGTAGCGTAGCCAGCCTTTCGTAATCCATAAGCCCATCCTTTATAATCTGTGGGATCCAGTTTAAATAAGAATGCATAACGGTCATTACCTCTTAAAAAATTGGAATGGTCGCGATAAGATTCCTCCGCATCTTTATAAACTCTGAAACATTCGCCCGGGGCATCGTCATCATGGCTTACGCTACCCGCGTTCCAGGTGCTTTTGCATTTTATGCCAAAATGATTATTTGATTTCATTAATAATTCGCTATTGCCATTTTCAGTTTCTAAAAGCCCCTGAGCAAGTGTAATAGCGGCAGGTACTCCCATCCTTTTCATTTCCCGGATAGCCAGGTCTTTATATTTCTGCACATACTGTTCAGCGGTCATATTTTGTGCTGATGATTCAAAGAAACAACCAATAGATAAAAACAAAATGACCAAAATTTTGTTCATTATGGAAAGAAGATTTAGTATTATTATTTAGAAAAAATAATTTTAATTTTTTCTTATCATCATTAAGCCGTCTCTAACGGTGAGGATCACCTGTTGCACTCTGTCATCATCTGCAACATGCTCATTAAAAGCATGGATGGCTTTTGCATTTTTACCGTTTATATTATCTTCAAGCACTTCTCCATGAAATAACACATTGTCTGCCAGAATTACACCTCCTTTTCTTAGACGGGGCAAAGTTAATTCGTAATAATTAATATAATTCGTTTTATCAGCATCAATAAAAATGAGATCCCATGTTTGTGAAAGTTTTGGGATAATATCTAATGCATTTCCCTCGTGTAAAATTATTTGATTGCTTTGTGAAGATTTTGCAAAAAAGTTTTTTGCAATCTCCGCATCTTCTTTCCTTAATTCCAATGTATGCAGATGCCCATTTGGTAAAAGTCCTTTGGCAAGGCACAGCGCACTGTAACCCATAAATGTGCCGATTTCTAAAATATTTTCAGGCATTATAATACGGCTGATCATTTCAAGCAATTTGCCCTGCAGTGGACCGCTGAGCATGTTGGCATGTGGATGATGCTGCATTGTATATTTTTCTATTTCCTGCAACAAACTATCAGTTGGTTCAGAAAATAAAGCAGCATATTCCGTGGCTTTGTCATTTACTATTTCAGGCATGAGATAAATTTATTTCTTCAATTGTTTTCTTTTTTGATACTAATAATAATCCAATAAAAGTAAGAAGGCCATTTACAATAATTAATTCTTCGGCAAATACATAACCATCAAACAGAAAGGTAGAATATTTATCAATAAAAAAACAGGCCAACGGAGCCAAAATACAAATTATAGGCGTGGCTTTATCAAGCACATTCCTCTTTTTGGCGTACAAAGAAAATGCAAACAAGCCGATGAGTGGCCCATAAGTGTAAGTGGCCACTTTAAAAATAGCAGACACTACTGAAGCGTCATTTACTGCATTGAATAATAAAATGACAAGCAATATTAATAGGGAAAAACCAATATGTACATAAGTTCTCTTTCTTACCATTTGTGGCTCTGTATTGGTTTTATTTTTATCAAAATTTAAAAAATCAATACAGAAAGAAGTTGTTAGTGCTGTGAGCCCGGAATCAGTAGTAGCAAAGGTTGCAGCGGTAAGGCCAAGCATAAAAACGACGGCCGGAACTCCTTTGAAATGATTCAATGCAATTTCAGGGAATAAATAATCCGTTCTTGGCAGGTGGGTAGTGGCATCAAGAGGCATGGCAATTCCTTCTTTATTGGCATAAATATAAAGTAATGCACCTACGCTTAAAAAAAACAGGTTGATGATCACAAAAATTACTGTAAAACTGAGCATATTTTTCTGAGCATCTTTTAGATTTTTGCAACTGAGATTTTTTTGCATCAGATCCTGATCGAGTCCAAACATACCGATGGTAACAAATATGCCTCCTAAAAATTGCTTGGTAAAATGAAATTTATTAGTAACAAAATTATCAGTGAAAAATATTTTTGAATAGTGACTGTCTTTAATGGCATGAAAAGCCTGGCTGATATTTAAATCTAAACTATTACATATAAAATAGATGGAAAGAAAAACCGAGGTAACCAGGAAAACGGTTTGCAATGTATCAGTAATAATGATTGTTTTGAGGCCTCCTCTAAAAGTATATCCCCAAATAAGCAATAAGCAAATAACAATGGTGAGCCAGAAAGGCACACCCATTTCATCAAAAATAAAACGTTGTAAAACAATAGCCACCAAATACAAACGAAAAGCAGAACCGATTGTTCTTGAAAGTAAAAAAATTGCCGCTGCTGTTTTATGACTTACTTTCCCCAATGTGCGACCTATCACTTCATAAATAGAAATGAGGTGCATTTTATAATATAATGGAAGTAAAATTCCTGCTACAATAAAATAACCTACCGCATTTCCTAATACGAATTGAAAATAGCGAAACTGTGAACCCGCGAGGTTTCCCACTTCGCCAGGAACTGAAATAAAGGTAACTCCACTTAAAGCTGTGCCTATCATACCGAATGCTACTATATACCATTTTGATGAACGGTTGGCAATAAAAAAAGTGGCATTGTCCGAAGATTTTCTTGAAGTAAAATAAGAAACAAGGATAAGCATTAAAAAATAGCCGATGATAAAGGAAAGCAATACTGTTGGCGACATAATTTTGGGTTCGTAAATAAAAAAAGGGAAATTAGGATTTCTATAATTTAAATTTGAAACTTTTTCAAGGTAAATAAAAATATGACAATTTCATCTTTAGCGGTTTTTTGTGGATCAAAAAGTGGTGATGATCCTTTTTTTTGCGAACATGCCAGGCAATTAGGTTTTATACTTGCTGAAAAAAATATTACTCTTATTTATGGAGGAGGGAATAAAGGAATCATGGGCGAATTAGCCAATGCAACTCTTGAAAGAAACGGGAAAGTTGTCGGCATTATGCCAAAACTATTAACGGGGCTTGAGCATCAGCACATTGGTGTTACCGAAATGATTGAAGTAGCAGATATGCATACCCGTAAACGAATGCTTTATGAAAAATGCGATGCGGCTTTAATTCTTCCGGGAGGCTTTGGTACTATGGACGAATTTTTTGAAATGCTTACCTGGAATCAATTAAATATTCATGATAAAAAAATCTTTATTCTTAACACTTCCGGGTTTTATGACCACCTGATTCATTTTCTTCACAACATGGAAGAGCATAATTTTTTATACCATAAAATTGTTGACAGGTTAACTATCGTTTCATCTCCGGATAAATTGGTGTTTGAATAATCTGAATAAAAACCGGTTAAAAATTCAAAACATCCTTCATAGAAAAAATTCCTTTTTTATGAGCTATATATTCTGCTGCAAGTACTGCCCCTTGTGCAAATCCTTGTCTATTATGTGCGGTATGTATAATTTCAATATCATCAATAGATGAAGTATACTTTACTGAATGTGTGCCGGGAACTTCATCAAGTCTTTTACTGATGATGCAAAGTTCGTTTACATTTTTTGTTTCTGCGTTAACCCATTTATTTTTTTGAGTTGAATTTTGGATTATTTCTTCCGCCAGAGTAATTGCCGTTCCGCTTGGTGCATCTTTTTTTTGAGTATGATGAATTTCTTCCAGGCTAATTTCATAATTAGTATGCGGCTTCATCAGCATGGCTAATTTTTTATTTAATTCAAAAAAAATATTTACTCCAATGCTAAAATTACTTGCATATAAAAAAGCGCCTTTTGTTTCCTTGCATTTTTCTTCCACAATATTTAATTGTGATAACCAGCCTGTAGTGCCAGATACAACCGGTACATTATTATCAAGGCAAAATAAAATATTGGATGTGGCACTTTCCGGATTAGTAAACTCAATAGCAACATCAGCTTTCTTAATATTTTCTTTTGTAAGGTCTTCTAAGTTGAGATCATTAATTCGCAGCACAATTTGATGCCCTTTTTGTAAAGCGATTTCTTCAATAGCGTGACCCATTTTTCCATAACCTAATAAAGCGATATTCATAATTTAATAGAAATAAAAAATATTAAAATTTAAAATTCGTGTAATTTTTGTAAAAAAATCGTGTTGTCAATTTTATTATTTACGGCAACGATAATAGTGGTTTAGAATTTTTATCCTTCAAAAAGAAAACCAAAGAAATCCCTGCGCTATTGGTGCTGTAATTAAACCCCGGCTGTATTCTTAACCCAATATCGGAGCTTACATCAAAAGCTTTAAGGTGCGCATCTACAGTAGCATCTACCACATTGATTCCCCATAAAATAAGGAACGCCAATACCGAGTAATCTATATTTTGCCTTAATACATTCCGGTAACCCCGGAGCGATTCTGTAGAATAACTTTGGTATTGGGGGTCAACCAAACGGTATTGTGCAGTATCGCCGGACAAACGATAAATAACGGCCTGCCGTAGAATTTTGTAAGTTTTTATATTGTAGAAAAAAACGCCAGCCGCAGTTCCTAAAGCGCCATAAACAATGGGAATTTTCCAGTACTTTTTATTATACCATTGTCCCCATCCTGGCAATACCGCAGAGCGGAAAGTGGCCACTTTTGGGTTGTATTTTTTTTTCACTGCGTTATCTGAAGCCAATATATTATTTCCTTTTCCTGAGCTATCCACCTTGCTTTTTAAAAGCATGGAATCTTCATTTTGCTGCGCAAAAACTTTAGTTCCCGGTAACAAAAAAAGGAATACGAATGCTGTAAAGTATAGTGAACGTAATAGCATAATTTTATTCTACAGAAACCTGCATCTTGTCTAAAAGAGAACTTAATTCTTCAATTGAATAATAATCGAATGTGATGCTGCCGGTTCCTTTTTTACTATGAGTCATTTTCACTTTGGTGCTGAAATGAGATGCTAAATTATCTTCAATTTTTTTCAATGATGGTGGTAGCGTGGTTTTTATCGAATTATTAACAGCCGTTTTGCCGGGGGTGTATAATCTTCTTACAAGGTCTTCTGTTTGGCGTACAGATAGTTCTTTATCTTTTATTTCATTAAAAATATAGAGCTGTTTATCTATTACATCTACATTAATAAGCGCCCTGGCATGGCCCATACTTATTTTTCCATTTCTCACAGCAGCTTGTATATCCGGAGGTAATTTTAAAAGCCTGATATAGTTGGTAATGGTGCTTCTTTCTTTGCCCATGCGTTCTGCAAGTTGCTCCTGCGAATATTCAAGTTCTTCCATTAATTGCTTGTAACTAAGTGCAATTTCAATAGCATTGAGGTCTTCTCTTTGCAAATTTTCCAGCAAAGCAAGTTCCAGTATTTTAGAATCTTTGGTTTCTCTTATATAAACAGGTACATCAGCGAGCCCTGCAATTTTTGCTGCACGAAATCTTCTCTCTCCGGCTATAATTCTATACTTTCCATTGGTAAGTTTAGAAACAGTAATGGGCTGAATAATATCATGCATTTTTACAGAAGCAGCTAATTCACTTAAAGCATTTTCATCAAAATCATGACGGGGCTGTTCCGGATTTGCTTCTATCAAATGAAGCGAAATGCGGGTATTGATCATATGCGCTTTTTCCGGCGACTCTTTCATCAAGCTCTTTTCAGTAACAGAAAGATCTGTATTTATATTCTGCAACAGCGACCTGATTCCTTTTCCTAATGCATCTTTTTTATTGGGAGTACTCATTTTTATTTTTTTCTTCTGAAATTATTTTTAAGGGTTAAAATAATATTATGGATGCTCCATTATTTTTTGACTTTGAGACATTTTTGTCATGTTATTTTTTTGCAGTATTTCTTTCGCAAGATTCAAATAATTGATGGCTCCTTTGCTATCTGCATCATATAATATGGCGGGTTTTCCAAAACTGGGCGCTTCGCTTAATTTTGTGTTCCGGTGAATAATACTGTTGAAAACAAGATCTTCAAAATGATGGCGCACTTCATTAACCACCTGGTTGCATAATCGTAATCTGCCATCGTACATTGTCATTAAAAGCCCCTCAATTTGTAATTCGGGGTTAAGTCTGTTTTGTACAATTTTAATCGTGTTTAGTAATTTTCCCAAACCTTCCAATGCAAAAAATTCTGCCTGAACCGGCACTACAACACTATCAGCGGCTACCAGGGCATTTACAGTTATTAATCCTAAGGAAGGGGAACAATCGATTATGATAAAATCATATTGATCGCGTATTTGTTTTAAAATGTTTTTCAAAACACTTTCCCTGTCAGGATAATTGATCATTTCAATTTCAGCACCTACAAGATCGATATGCGAGGGCATTAGGTCAAGATAGGGAATTTCTGTTTTTAAGATCACATCTTTTGGGGGCGTTTCATTTACCATACAATCGTACACGCCGGTAGTAATATTATGCAGGTCAAATCCTACGCCAGTAGTACTATTGGCTTGCGGATCGGCATCTACCAATAGTGTCCTGAATTCAAGCACTGCAAGGCTTGCCGCCAGGTTAATGGCTGTTGTCGTTTTACCGACTCCACCTTTTTGATTTGCAATTCCTATAATTTTCGCCATAATTCGTTTCCCGTTTCTTGATTTTCGATTTAAAAAGCTGTTTTCAAATTCTTATTTCCCTATTTTTTAATTCAAAATATTTTCAGCCAGTTTGGCAAATCTAATTATTAGGCATAATATTTACGCATAATCTCTTGGTAAAAACAATATATTAATTCTCCTGCATTTAATAATTTTTAATTTTTCTAAAATATAAAAAAGGAAAAAGCCTTTAATTTTATACAATGTACACGATTATAAGCGGTACCAACCGCATAGGAAGCCATACAGAAAAAGTAGCGAAAGAATACCAAAGAATATTATCCAAAAAAAATATTGAGGCAAAAATATTTACTTTATTGGATTTAGATGTTTTGCACAGATCGCCTGAATTTCTCAAAATAGAATCGGAAATTTTGATTCCTACGCAAAAATTCATTTTTATTATTCCTGAATATAATGGTTCGTATCCTGGGGTATTAAAGACAATGATTGACAATAGTGATATTAAAAAAGTATGGTATTTTAAAAAAGCATTGCTAACCGGCGTTGCTACTGGCAGAGCCGGCAATTTGAGGGGGATGGATCACCTGGCTGATACTTTACATTATTTAAAAATGAATGTTCATTATAATAAATTACCGATCTCGTTAATTGATAAAATGCTGGATAAAAAAGGACGTTTAAATGAAGAAACATCCAAAGTGGTCAAT
>DATCMY010000116.1:0-19009 GCA_036565505.1 Hanamia sp. | reverse complement strand
GAAATGATACAAGAATATTTAAATCATCATAAAGAAGGCCCTAATAGTGATCAGAATTTTATTCTTGAGTAGTTTTAATGAACTTTAGTTTAAAGTTTTTAATGGGCTTTAGCCTACACTCAAATGACTTTCAGTCAATGCTTTCAACCTATGGGTTTTTAACCCATAGTATTTTGAGTTGAGACGGTATCTTTTTTAAAGATTGTAGCCTGGTGCTATGCCAGCAATACTTACCATACTATTATTAAAACTTAATAATGCGGCAATCATTATTAGTAAAAATGGATTCTTGTTTTACAGAGGATATTATTATTACTTCTTCGATTTTGTGTTTTTGATATAAATATTTTCTTTGCTCATTTCATCTGCAAGATGCTTTATGGTTTTCTTCCCAAATAATTGGTTCAATTGTTTTTTTATTATTTTGTACTCCGCATGCATAGGGCATGGTTCTACTTCAGAACATAGTTTTAATCCCAAAACGCATTTTTTTAAAACCTCATCTTCATTCACCGCTTCCAGGATAGCGCGAGCCGGTAATTTTTGTGATTCTTTTGTTATATAAAAACCACCATTAGGCCCTCTTACAGAACTTACTACCTTATTATCTTTTGTAAGCAATTGCAAAATTTTCGCGGTAAATGATTTCGGAGAATCTATTGCTCTTGCAATTTCTTCTATTCCTAATTTATTATCCGCGGTTGCTTTTTGTGCTATAAAAATAGTTGCCCTCAGGGCATATTCTGCTGTTTTTGAAAACATGTTTTTTTATTAAAACGATCAGTGAAAAGGCTTTGTAATTTACTTATTAAAAATAATTTTCCGGGAAATTCATTTATGAATCTAAATTAAAATAGGTTGATATAATGGCCAGGGAAAAGATACAATTATTGAACATTCAAAAAATCAATTCAGCACAACCATTCTGCATATGAATCGGCGGTTTCATAAAGTTGGAGTTTTATCAACTTTATTTCTGCAGGTAATGCCAATTGTAAATTTTGTTTTATGTAGATAAGAATATTTTCTGCCGTAGGCTCCATTTCCCATGCCAAAATATTTTCGGCAGATATAAATGGTGTGTTAGTTTGTAAATATACATTCGATAATACCAGTTGATGGTCTAATTTATTAATTACAGTTTCATTTACTATTTTTTTCAATTGTTTAAAATCATAGATAAAACCCGGGGCAGGAATATAGTTGTCATTATCCGAACTTCCGGTAATGGTTACATGCAAAATATATGAATGGCCATGAACATTTTTACATTTTCCGGCATAGCCATAAATAGCATGTGCCATTTCAAAACGAAATATTTTGCTGATTTGAAGCATGTAGTAGAAATAGTTTTTTAAAAATTAAAAAATAAATTAAGGGAATAGGATTTCATGGGAAAGTTAAATTTTCATAATAATAACTGTTTGTGGCAGATGGTTTTTTCCCCCGGATAATCAATATCCAGGGGCCTAAATCCATTTTTAATTATTGGTTTTTCGAATATGTTGTTCCTTAGCGGCTTCGTTGTTAAAATTTTTTTTGCTGCCTATAAAATTGGGTAGAATGTAAAAACCTTTTTTCTCCTTTCTGTTTTGGTTACAAAGATTGTTCAATTTTCCTATTGATAAATTTCTATAGGAAGTAAGAATAGTCACAAAACTATATGATTTTCCTCATAAATAAAGATAAATATATCTTTTAATATTGCTGCAATTTAATTTCTGTAAAAAACCTTTAATTGAGAATAAAATATGGATAAAAGAATTATGGAATTTGCACAAAATCAAAAAGTTGCCAGCATATGTTGTCTTGATGAAAGGGGCCGGCCTTATTGTTTCAGCTGTTTCTTTTCATTAGATGGCGAAGATGAATTATTATATTTTAAGTCATCCTCAGATTCATATCATACCAGTCTGATGTGTATCAAACCGGAAATAGCAGGTTCTATCCTGCCTGATAAATTAAATGTGTTGGCAATAAAAGGGATTCAATTTTCAGGAATTGTTTTACCGGTTAATCATGTTTTAACAAAGAATGCATCAAAACACTATCATTCAAAATATCCATTTGCTTTGGCCATATCAGGCAATGTTTATACCGTACAACTTACCAAAATTAAAATGACAGACAACAGTAATGTTTTTGGAAAAAAGATAGCATGGGAAAGAGCGGTAATTGAAGAAATTGAAATAAAATAATAATTACAATTTACAGCGCTTCTTCTTTTTATAGTTTCGCCGGGTACTGCATATCACTGCCTCAAAAGGATATGGGAAACCTGGAATCAGCAGAGTAAAGAACTCCTATTAAAATGGCTTTGCCTATAAAGCAATACCATAAAGACTATGAAATTTTAATTCTTTTTTTGAAAAATAAAACGGATTACTAACAAAAAATCCTAACTCTTTATATAACTTGTGTGTTTTATACCTTTACACACATGGAAATAAACTCGTCGGTTAAATTAATTTTATTTAGTATATTTTTTCTTGGGTTTTCTTTCAGTATGAAAGGACAAATTGTTGTTGATAGTGTTTTTGTAAATACCCCGGATACTGTTTTCATAAAACCGCAAGATACCGTATTGCGTATAAAGAATTTCAGTCCGTATTTTACGCTGCATGTGGATTCTACGTTAGATTATCATTTTGAAATTAATAAAGATCCGAATGAATATTATTGGTATTTAAAAAATTCTCCGGTAGGATTAAAAATAAATAAAGACAATGGTGTATTGCATTTTAAAGCAGAAAAATCTTATTTTTTATCGGGTAAATTAAAATACGATAATGAATATAAAGTTCGCCTGGGCGTACAAAATCTTGATAATATGAATGATAAAGTAGATACAACCTTCACTTTGCTTTTTTATAATACAGATATCATTCCTTCCAAAATTAAACCTACTGTTACCAATAATCTTACGATTGAAGAAGGCGATACCCTGAATTTTAAATTGCAGTGTGAGTATGGAACTTTTCCCATAGAATCCATAACTTATTTCAGCAATTTTCCTATCCGTTCTTATACACCTGTGGCTCACTGTGGCGATGATTTTACCTGGGTAGCTCCTTATGATTTTATTAAGGATGAGGATAATGTTAAACAAAAAACGCTCATCGTTACCTTTATAGGCGTAGATAAATTTTATAACCGTGATACTGCGACTGTTTCAATCGTGGTAAAACAAAATATAAATTATCCGCAGCGTATTTTGGAATATAATAAAATAACAGGCAATATTGAAACTTATATTATCCAGTTAAAAAGTACTTTTCGTCAACTGGATAAAAAAATAAAACATACTAAAAATACGCGGACCACATTTGACCTTACTTCTGCTTCAACCGCATTGGGAGGAACCATTTTTTCATCATTGCCTAATCAGCAAACTACCGGAAAAATTTTACCTAGTGTAGGTGTAGCGCTTGTGCCTGTGAAGGAAGCGGTGGCACCAAATAAAAATTATGAACAAAACTCCGCGTCATTAGTGAGAAGCGATATTAAAAGATTGCAATATCTTCTTACTGATAATTTGTTAATTGGAGATAAAGACCCTGAGATTATTACTAAAACCAACAAGCTTAAAGAGGAATTGAAACAGGTACAGCTTCAATTAATTGATGTACCGGTAGTGGAAGATACTACCGATACTAAAGCGCTTGATGAATATTTCAACAATCCCAAGGTGAATAAAAAATACAGGTTAAAGGATAAATAAATTATTCTGTGGGGTATTTACCCATGCAGAAAATTTTCCAGCAAAGGAAATAATTTTGAAGGTTCTTCAATTTGAGGATTGTGCCCTGATTTTTCAAACATCACAAATTTTGCCTGCGGACAATATTGTTTATACTTTATCATCATAGAAGGAACGGCAACACGATCATATCTTCCGCCATAAATTAAAACGGGCATTTTTAAATTTTTCAGTTCTTTCCTATAGTCAAATGTTCCAATGTCGCTTCCAACAATAAAATCTCCGTCCCTACCTACCATTTGATAATATAATTTTGAATTAAAGGGATTGGGATAAGGTTTGGAGCCGCGGCTTATGAAATTTTCAGGATTATAGGCATATAAAAACCCGTAAGGCACTTTGCTATAAAGTTCCTGGTGTTTTGGATCGCTTGAAACCGCCCCTTCTTCACGGATGATCATTAATGAATCCCAAACCTCCGGGTAATTGGTTCTTATTTCATGATTGCTATTGTTATCATTTTTTTGCCACATAATAAAACTGTGAAAAGTATTAGCAAGAATAAGATGATTTACATGCGATGGATATTCCAAAGCATAGCCCTGAGCTACAACACCGCCATAAGAATGGCCTAGCACATTTAATTTATCAAAATGAAGCGCAATCCTTAAACCTTCTATGTCTGAAATATCGCGTGCAAGGGTATATTCTTTTACATCTTTTGCTGTATCACTTTTGCCGCGCCCAAATGCATCAAAATAAATGATCTGGTTATCTTTTGCCAGTGAATCAAATACGCGATAGCCAAGATGGTTGCCGCCGGGGCCACCAGGAATAATGATTAACGGATCCCCTTTGCCAACAATTACCACATACAATTTTGCACCATTTACAGTTATGTATTTTCCATCAGTATAACTGCTCGGATAGTTTTGAGCGTGCGCAATTGCCACAAATAAAAGCAAACTAAAAAGCGAGAATATTTTTTTCATAAATAAATAATATTAAAAATGAAGGTAAAAAAGTTTGAAAATTAAAGACACTTTTATTTCAGGGTTTTACTAAATACTTTCATATCTATTGTTAATATACTGCTAATGCATGTCAGATGATTAAACCATTAAAAACTAATTTACTCTATTAAATTGTTGAAATGTATCAATATAAAAAATTGTTCACCTTAAAATTATAACCATGAAAAATTTATTACTCTCAATTTTTTTAATAACTGGTTTTGTTGCTTGTAAAAATGATTCAAAATTGGATTCCTCAAACCGGGATATTCAGTTGTTAACTGATTCAACGGCTTATCATAGCAATGTGTTTTCTGATACTCCTGTAACAGCAAAGACAGAAACACTTCCAGTTAAAATTTCAGAAACTCCACGTGTTGTTGTAAGGGAAAAAAGGAATATTCCTGCTAAAAGTGCTGTTTCTGCTCCTGTGTATACCCAAACTGCAAGTGTTCCTCCTGTATTAACTCCCCCGGTAGCAACTCCTCCAATCGTTAGCGCTCCACAAAGTACAACCGTTGGTGATAATACCGCAGCAGGAAATAGTTCCAATACTGGAACAGTAGCCACCGTTCCCCAGGTTGAAAAGAAAAAAGGATGGAGTAAAGCTGCCCAGGGTGCAGCAATAGGAGGTGTAACAGGCGCTATTGGAGGTGTAATACTCAGCAAGAAAAAAGGTTTGGGTGCAGTAGTTGGTGGAGTAGTAGGAGCGGCAGGTGGTTATATCATTGGTAAAGGAATGGATAAAAAAGACAATCGCTTCAATATAGAATAAAAAATTAAATCCCTATGTGGGGCTTCGGCTTCTAAAAGCCCTTCCATAAATAATAATATAATGGAAGGGCTTATTTTATTTAACACATTGATTAACATGAAATAGACTCTAATGATGTTAATGATTTTAACAAAATTTAAGTACCTAATTTAATTACTGGCATCATTTTCTCTAATACTCATATAAAGTAAAGACACAAAGACCAATTATTGACTCAAACTAAAATCAAGTTATGACACATTTAAAAAATATTAAAATTACACTTCTGTTTATTGGAATATTAATGGCTTTTGCAGCCTGCAAGAATAATAATCAACCTGAAAACAGGGATATCCAATTGTTGGCTGACTCAAGTGCTTATAACAATAATACATTTTCGGATTCCAGCAGAATGACTCAAACTAATACATTACCGGCTAATAGAAATATCCGGCGCGAACGTGAAAATCCCCGCGGAACTAACAACTCCGGAGGTTCTGGAAGCAACAATTCGGGGACTGCATCTAGCAGCAGTTCAAATTCAGGATCATCAAACAGCGGATCAGGTACAACTCAAAGTACGAAGAAAAAAGGATGGAGTAAGGCAGCGCAGGGAGCCGTTATAGGAGGAGTTGGCGGAGCTATTGGGGGCGCTATTATCAGCAAACATAAAGGTACCGGTGCAGCTATTGGCGGAGCAATTGGTGCTGCAGGCGGATATATTATTGGCCGTTCAAAAGATAAGAAAGACGGCAGGATTAACTAATAAAATCGCTTTAATTTCCAATAATAATAATAACACCTTTTCAAAAAATTTGAAAAGGTGTTATTCGTTTTAGTTATCTCCAAAAATTACTTCGCTCTCTCATATTGAGAAGGCCATTTTATATCTACTCCTAATTGTGCAGCGGCATGTAATGGAAAATAAGGATCACGCAATAATTGCCGGGCCATAATTATTAAATCTGCTTTTTTTTCAGAAAGAATTTGCTCGGCTTCTTGTGCTGTAGTGATAAGCCCAACTGCGCCGGTAAGCATTCCCGTTTCATTTTTTATTTTTTCAGAAAAGGGAACCTGGTATAGTGGCCCGATAGGAATTTTTTGTTCCGGCGAATTGCCGCCTGAAGAACAATCTATCACATCAACTCCTTTGTCTTTTAAAATTTTTGATAATGCAACAGAGTCATTTTCATTCCATCCGCCATCTACCCAATCTGAAGCGGAAATACGCACAAAAAGTGGCGACCCTTCTTTGATAATTGACCTGATTTCTTTTACAACTTCGAGCAATAACCTGGTGCGGTTTTCAAAAGACCCGCCATATTCATCATTTCGATGATTGCTTAATGGAGATAAAAATTCATTCAATAAATATCCGTGCGCAGCATGTATTTCAAATACTTCAAAACCAGCTTCCACTGCTCTTTTTGTCGCGCTTCCAAAATTTTTTATGAGCTGATCAATTTCTGCTTTTGTCATTTCTTTGGGAATGGGTTCACCTTCTCTGAAGGCAACAGCGCTGGGAGCCAGAGTTTGCCAGGAGCCTTCTTCTTTTTTTAAAAATTTACTGCCTTTCCACGGACTAAAATTACTTGCTTTTCTTCCTGCATGGGCCAGTTGGATGCCTGGTACTGCACCATGTTCTTTAATAAAATCTGTTATCTTTTTCAAAAATATAATATGTTCATCTTTCCATATTCCCAAATCATCCGGAGTAATTCTGCCTTCAGGAGAAACAGAGGTAGCTTCTGTAAAAACCAATGCGGCACCACCAATTGCCCGTGTACCCAGATGCACCAAATGCCAATTATTAGCAAATCCATCAACACTCGAGTACTGGCACATGGGCGAAACAACAATCCTGTTTTTCAATTTAATATCCCTGATTTTAACAGGTTCAAATAGTAATGCCATAAATTTTATTTTTTGACAAATTTCCCATCTATTTTCCTTAAAAAAAATTCCATTAATTTTGCCGTCCTTTAAATAAGGATGGCCCCGTAGTTCAGTGGATAGAATAGAAGTTTCCTAAACTTTAGACACAAGTTCGATTCTTGTCGGGGCTACTTTTCAATGCGACATTTTTTTGCAATAAAAAATTTTAGATTATGAAGTTCCTGAATATTATTATTAAATACCGGCTATTGCTTGGTGTGTTTTTTTTATTGCTGGCGATTGTAGTAAATATAGAAGCCAGTTTCTGGCCTTCTTTTATTTTATATTTAACTGCGGCAGTACTTATTATTGGTCATTTTCTTTTTGGCCCGATGCGTCTGATACAGGGTTATATGGAAAGTGGCGATATGGAAGGAGCGCAAAAAGTTATGGATTCTATATGGTTCCCCGGCTTGCTTATTAAGCCTGTACGTTCGGTTTATTTTACATTGAAAGGTAACATGGCCATGGTGAATCAGGATTATGAAAATGCAGAGTTACACATGAAAAAAAGCCTCAGCCTTGGCATGCCAATGAAAGAAGCAGAAGGAGCCAACAAATTGCAGTTAGGCATGCTTGCTATGCAAAAAGGAAATACCAGGGAGGCAGAAAATTATATTCGCCAGGCCATTCGCTCAGGATTACCTGATAAAGAAAATGAAGCAGCAGCTTATTTACAGCTTTCTTCTATCATGATCAACAAGCGTGAATTCCGTGCTGCAAAACAATATTTTAAAAAGGTAAAAGCACTCAAACCTACCACTCCTCAAATCGTTGACCAGGTAAAGCAGATGGAGAAATATATAACAAGAATGCCGGGATAGAACCCCTTATTGGTTAATCGCTAATCCAATATCAAAATTCATTTTATTTGCATTTTCGTTATCATTTCTTCTGGTGATAAAAAAAGTTTTTGACTGCTTTTCATTTAACTTCGTAAGCATGTCAACATACCGCGAGATACTGCTAAAAAAATTCAACCAGGAATACCAAAAGCTTAATGAAAAACAAAAAGAAGCTGTTGATACAATTGAAGGTCCGGTAATGGTAATTGCAGGACCGGGTACAGGTAAAACACAAATTCTTGCTGCGCGGATCGGAAAAATCTTATTGGAAACGGATGTGCTTCCCCAAAATATTTTGTGCCTCACCTATACCGAAGCAGGCGCTCTTGCTATGCGCAGAAGATTACTGCAATTTATTGGCCCCGATTCTTATAAAGTAAACATTTATACGTTCCACGGATTTTGTAATGATATTATTCAGGAAAATTTATCATTGTTTGAGAAAACAGCCCTCAATCCCATATCGGATTTAGAAAGAATTCAGCTTTACAAAACGCTTATTGATAATTTGCCCAAAGATAATCCTCTTAAAAGGTACAGGGGAGATGTGTATTATGAAGTAAGAAATCTGCAACATCTTTTTTCGACCATGAAACGTGAAGGATGGTCTGCAGAGTTTATTACCAAAAACATAGACGTTTATCTTGAAAAAATAAAAGACGATGAAAATTATAAATATAAAAATTCACGTAAAGGATCTTATAATAAAGGGGAATATAAACCTGTTTATGCGGAAGAAATAAGCCGCATGGAAAAATTATATTCGGCGGTAAATGAGTTCTCCAATTTTCAGGCGCTCATGAAGAAAAATAATCTTTATGATTTTGATGACATGATTAATTGGGTGATAAAAGTGTTTACTGAAAATAAAGAGGTATTGGCTAAATACCAGGAAAAATTTCAATACATATTGGTAGATGAATACCAGGATACCAGCGGCACACAGAATGAAATTGTAAAACTGCTTATCAGTTTTTGGGAATCGCCAAACGTGTTTGTTGTTGGTGATGATGACCAAAGTATTTTCCGTTTCCAGGGCGCCAATATAGAAAACATGGAAAATTTCGCAAATAGCTATGACGATCTTTTGAAAATTGTTTTGGTAAATAATTATCGTTCTACCACGCCTATTCTTGAAGTCTCAAAATCGCTGATTGATAAAAATAAAGAAAGGCTTATCAATAAATTTGAAGGTCTGAGCAAAGACCTGGTTTCTTCAAACATAAATTTGAAGAACCTTGCAGAACTTCCTTTAATAGTAGAATACAACACGGTAAAAGATGAAATGGCCGATATCACCAACAAAGTGGAAATCCTTATTGAGCAAGGAACAGAGCCAGGTAAGATTGCCGTAATCTTTAAAGAGAACAGTTATGGCGAACAACTGATGAAATATCTCCGGCTAAAGAATATACCTGCTTTTTCTAAACGGAGTCTCAATATTTTGGAAGATCCTTTTGCAAAAAAGATTATACAAATTTTGCGTTATCTCGCTGCTGAGCACGATGTTCCTTATGGTGGCGACGAATTATTGTTTGAAATGATGCATTACGATTTTTATAAAATTCCACCTATAGAAATCGCAAAACTTACGGTAGAGGTAAATAGCAAAAAATACAGCGGCCAGGCCACTTCCATCAGAAAATTATTGTACGAAAAAGCAAATGCCTTTTCAAAAGATCTTTTTGATACAGGAATAAATACGGGGTTAAAAAATTTTAGTAAAATGATAGAGCAGTTGATTGCAGATGTTTCCAATGTTACCCTGCAACAACTTTTTGAAAAAATTATTGCTGATGCCGGAGTGCTTGGCTATATTATGAAGCATGATGAAAAAATCCGGTTGCTTCAAATTCTTACGGCATTATTTGATTTTATAAAAGAAGAAACTGCAAGGAACCCAATGCTCAATTTACAAGACCTGGTTACCGTAATTGAATTGATGGAAAAAGAAGGGCTTTCATTGCCAATGATGCAGGTTTCTGGTAGTGAAAATGGCGTGAATCTGTTAACGGCGCATGGCTCAAAAGGTTTGGAATTTGAACATGTTTTTATTACCGGTATCAATGCTTATTTGTGGGAGAAAAAAAGAAAACAATCTAGTGGATATAAATTTCCTGATACCTTATTTTCTTCGTTACCATCAGGAGATGCCGATGAAGAATTACGCCGCTTATTTTATGTAGCGATTACCAGGGCCGAAAAAAATCTGCAGATTTCATTTGTAAAATTTAAAGCGGATGGAAAAGAGGCAGAACACTCTATGTTCATTGCCGAAATTATTGAAGCCAATGATTTGAAAATTCGACACATTGCTTTGCCTGAAGAAGAACTGATGGAGTATGAATTGTTGAATTACGTGAACCAGGCGCCGGAGATTGAAAAATCTGAAGAAGATTTTATTTCAGGGTTGCTTGATAAGTATGTAATGAATGTAACCTCGCTCAATAATTACCTGGATTGTCCGCTTGGGTTTTATTATAAAAACCTGATCCGTATTCCTTCAGGAAAATCAGAAAACCTTGAATTTGGTAGCGCTGTTCATTTAGCGGTACAACGCCTTTTTGAAGATATGCAAAAAGGTCCACAGCAAAAATTTCCGGATAAGGAAATTATGATTGGATATTTTAAATGGTACATGGTGCGGCATCGTGAAAATTTCACACGGGAATCATTTGACAGAAGAATGGAATACGGCGAAAAAGTACTGGCAGATTATTATGAACATTACATCAACTCCTGGAACAAAATAGTTGCTGTGGAAAGAAACATAAAAAATGTAGTGGTCAATGGAATTCCATTAAAGGGGAAAATAGATAAAATGGAATTTAATGGAAAAGAAGTAAATGTAGTGGATTACAAAACCGGCGATGTAAACAGCAAATACACTACAGAAAAACTTTTGGCCCCGGGCGAAAAAAATCCAAATGGTGGCGATTACTGGCGGCAGGCAGTTTTTTATAAAATATTAATTGATAATCTTGATGGCAAAGAATGGAAAGTAGTAAGTACAGAATTTGATTTTGTTGAGCCTGATAAAATAAAAGGCTATCAGAAAAGAAAGATCTTTATAGCACCTGAAGATATAGAAACCGTAAAGCAACAACTTACAACAGTTTGGGAAAAAATTCAGGCACATGATTTTTATACGGGTTGTGGCAAAGAAGAATGTTATTGGTGCAATTTTGTAAAAAGCAATAAACTTGAAATAGCGCTGCATGATATTATTGAAGAAGAGCAGGAGATTTAAAATTAATTTAGGAAGAAGAAAAATCAATATCGGTACAAAGCAATTATGTTTGCTTTTTTTCTAAAATGAATATACGCAATACAATACTATTTTTGACTGCCCTGGGATTTTGTTACTTTCTTTCCGTTATGGGAAGTGGTTGTGCGCAGATAGGAATGCCGCTGGGCGGCCCTAAAGATACTATTCCCCCGGTTTTATTAAATTCCAATCCTCCAAATAATACGACTCGCTTCAAAGGAAATCGCATCGTACTCACTTTTGATGAATATGTTCAGCTTAATAATTTGCAGGAAAATTTATTAGTGGCACCTACTCCAAAGATTACACCTAATGTGGATTATAAATTAAAAACAGTTACGATAAAATTACGCGATACACTTCTTGCTAATACTACGTATAGTATTCAATTGGGAAATTCTATCCAGGATATCAATGAAAATAATCCTTATCCCGATTTTACCTATGTTTTTTCAACCGGCGCTTATATTGATTCTCTGCAATTCAGTGGCAATGTGATATTGGCTGAAACAGGAAAAGCAGACTCAACGTTGTTAGTTTTTTTATATAAAAATCTTGGTGATTCAGCAGTCTATAAAGAGAAACCAATATACATAGAGAAGGTAAATAGTAAAGGTGATTTTAAATTTAAACATCTTGCCGAAGGAACCTATAATGTGTTTGCTTTGAAAGATGAAAGCGGTCAAAAAATGTATAATAATCCAACACAACTTTTTGCATTTGCAGATAGTTCCATTAAAATTTCTGATGAAGTAAAGCCAATACAATTGTATGCTTACGCAGAAGAAAAACCTTTTACAAAGCCTGCTACAGGAAATAAAACTATTGCACAAAAAATATTAAAATACACTACCTCCATTTCAGGCGGAACACAGGATTTATTAAGTCCACTTACTTTAAAATTCAGCAATAAATTAAAGGATTTTGACAGTTCAAAAATAAAGTTAACCGATACGCTTTTTAATCCTATTCCATCAGTTGCAGTATCAATTGATACTACTTATAAAGATGTAGTAATTAATAATAATTGGAAAGAAAGCGAAGCTTATAGATTATTGATTGAAAAAGATTTTGCTACAGATACATCGGGAATTGCTCTGCTGAAATCGGATACGCTTAAATTCAAAACAAAAAGAGAAAGCGATTATGGAAGTATAAAAATAAATTTCAAAAATCTTGATAAATTTCATCATCCTGTTTTACAATTTATAGCTAACAATGAAGTAGTAAATTCTTATCCATTAACATCGGCCACATGGAGCCAAAAACTATTTCCTCCCGGAGAATACGAATTAAGAATTCTTGATGATGAAAATCAAAACGGAATTTGGGATACCGGAAATTACCATTTAAAAAGGCAACCCGAAAAAGTATATAGCATTCCGCAGAAATTGAGTATCCGTGCCGATTGGGAAAATGAAAGGGATATTATTCTTTAGCAAAAGGCAAGAAAGTGAGTGCCCAAAATCACCAGTTTAAAATCTAAAATCGAAACTATCTTTGCCCAATGATTTTTTCTTCATCTCTTTTAGAAAATGCGGTAAATGAATTTGCGAAATTGCCCGGTATTGGCAAAAAAACGGCCTTGAGGCTCGTGCTTCATCTCTTAAAAAAGGACGTGGATGAAGTAAAAATATTTAGTGATTCCATGTTGAAATTGCGCCGGGAGATTCATTTTTGCAGCCATTGCCATAATATTGCTGATAAACCATTATGTAATATTTGCTCAGACAGAAGCCGCAAGCAACACATGATATGCGTAGTAGAAAACATTCGCGATGTAATTGCTATAGAGAGTACCCAACAATATAATGGGCTTTATCATGTATTGGGAGGTATTATTTCCCCCCTTGATGGTGTAGGGCCTGACCAGTTGGAAATTAACTCACTCATTCAACGGGTAATTGATGAAAAAACTGAAGAATTAATTTTTGCATTAAGCCCCAACATACAGGGCGATACTACCATTTATTATATCAGTAAAAAATTAAAAGATAACCCTGTAAAAATTACTACAATTTCACGTGGTATTGCATTTGGAGGTGAATTGGAATACGCCGATGAAATGACTCTTGCCAGAAGTATTTCTAACCGTATGCCCGTTGAGAATTATGTGGGGAATAATAAACTGTAAGCATTTCATTCTATATAATACCTTTAAACTGAATAGAATATTGCTGGCAGATCATAATTTACTAACTTGCATACCTATGTTAACTGTAAGCATTTGACTAATATATCCACAGATAAAAAACCGGTAATCGGTTTCAGTTGCGGCGATATCAACGGTATAGGCCCCGAACTTATTATTAAATCACTTTCTGATAACAGGATCCTCGATTTCTGTATACCGGTTGTTTTTGCCAATAATAAAGTCATTAATTTTTATAGAAAAAGCATTCCAGAAATTAATTTAAGTTTTACCAACATTAAGGATTTTTCTAAAATCAATCCAAAGCAGGTAAATATTTTTAATTGTTGGGAAGAAGATATTGCCATTAATCCCGGGGAATTAAATGATATAGGTGGCAAATATGCGGTGAAAAGCCTGGCGGAAGCGGCACAAGCATTAAAGGATGGAAAGATAGATGCATTGATAACTGCTCCATTGCATAAAAAAAATGTGTATGGAAACGAATTTCCATATACCGGGCACACCCCATTTTTGAAAGCCTTTTTTGAAGTAAAAGATGTATTGATGCTGCTTACAGCCGGCGATTTTAGAGTGGGATTAGTTACAGAACATTTACCAGTAAAAGATATTGCCAATCATATTACCAAAGAAAACATTTTAAGCAAGCTCAATATTTTGAATGTTTCTCTCAAAAAAGACTTTAATATTGATAAACCAAAAATTGCCGTACTAGCATTAAATCCGCATGCCGGCGACGAAGGATTAATTGGGTCGGAAGAAGAGGAAATAATAAAACCGGCTGTTAAAGAAGCCAGGCAACATAATATGATGGTAACCGGCCCATTTAGTGCTGATGCTTTTTTTGCCCGTGGATTACAGGACAGATTTGACGGGGTATTGGCAATGTACCACGACCAGGGATTGATACCTTTTAAATCTCTTGCACAGAGCGATGGAATAAATTTTACCGCAGGGTTAAAATTTATTCGCACAAGCCCTGATCATGGAACAGCTTTTGATATAGCTGGAAAAAATAAAGCAGATCCATCATCCTTTTTGGCGGCAATTTTCGGAGCGATAGAAATTTTTAATAACCAGGCAGTATACGAAGAAAACCGCAAAAACCCGATGAAAAAGCTTGGCGCATCTATCGTAGCAGGTAGTATAGATGAAAAAATATTAGAATAAAAAACATAAAAAGTAAATAAATAAAATAACCTTGTAATTTATTACGTTATCTTATTGGCATATTTCATTTACTTATGAAGCAATAAAACCCAATTTTATTTAGATTAACTATATAATGTATGGAACTTTAAAGAACTTCACATTAAAAAAAATATAATTTTAACGTTAAACAAAATTATATTTTTGCAAAAGGTTTTATTTAATAAATAATTACTGACGCATGGATAATATTATACTAAGCGGAACATTGGCATTCTTGATTACTTTTTTTTCTATACCAGTAATAATCATTGTTGCCAAAGATAAAAAGCTCTTCGATGAGCCCGATGAAAGAAAAGTTCATAAAGCAGTAATCCCCACTTTGGGTGGGCTCGGTATTTTTGGTGGATTTATTATTGCCACTTTAATGGGTGTACCTCCTTCAATGGCTTCTGTTCTTCAATATTTTATCGCGGCGGTTTTGGTGATTTTTTTCCTCGGTATTAAAGATGATATTTTAATTCTTTCCGCTACCAAAAAATTTATCGGACAACTGGTGGCGGCGGGTATTATTATAAAATTTGGCGGACTACAGATAACCAATATGGATGGTTTTTTAGGTGTGCATGAACTTCCTCATACGGTTAGTATTTTACTTACGTTATTCACTATTGTAGTTATTACCAATTCATTCAATCTTATTGATGGTGTAGATGGACTAGCCGGAAGTCTTGGCTTGTTGACTTCAGTAATTTTTGGAATTTATTTTTATTTTACCGGTCAGATGCTTTATTCCGTAATGGCTTTATCTCTTGCAGGAAGCCTGGTTGCTTTTTTAATTTATAATTTTTACCCGGCCAAGATTTTTATGGGCGATACCGGATCCTTACTGATAGGCCTTTTGAACTCAATTTTTGTAATAAAATTTATTACAGTTGCTTCCAATCCACAATTTGGTATTCCGTTGCAATCTGCTCCTGCTATAGGTTTTGCTATTTTAATTGTTCCACTTTTTGATACACTCCGGGTTGTAAGTCTTCGTATATTAAGCAGGCGTTCACCTTTCAGCCCCGATAGAAATCATATTCATCACTTTTTACTTGAATTGGGTTTCAGTCATAAAATGATTTCTATTACCTGTTTGTCTGCCAATCTATTATTTATAGCATTGGCCTATTTTTTACGGTTTTCCGGAACCACTATGGTAATACTCGCGCTTTGCGTAGTTTCCATTTTGGGAGTAAGCATCGTTTATTACAACCGTCCAAAATCCAAATTACTTGCTACGAAAGAAAAAGCTCAGGATGAAATTATCGTCAAATCGCACAAAATATTGACTCTCGCCGGAGAAACAGTTGAGCAGGACTAAGTCTTTTAACTTTTTTATCACCCCGTTTTACTAAATTTGTACACTTTTTAAAATGCCATTGTTGGTATAATGATTTTTTTTAAAAATTACAAATGATGACAGAAGATTTAGCACAAGTATTAGAAGGAACACCAGTTTCCATGAAAAAAGCAATGGAACATTTTGAATCCGAATTGATAAAGATTCGCGCGGGTAAGGCAAATCCTACGATGCTCGATGGAATAGTGGTTATTTATTATGGAAATCCTACTCCAATAAGCCAGGTGGGTAATTTAAGCGCAATGGATGCAAGAACGCTTACCATTCAACCCTGGGAAAAGAATATGCTCCAGCCAATTGAAAGAGCCATTATTGCCGCTAATATTGGTATCAATCCACAAAATGATGGTAATATGATCCGTTTATTTTTACCGCCTCTTACAGAAGAACGAAGAAAAGAATTGGTAAAAAGAAGCGGTGCAGAAGGAGAGCAGGCAAAAATTGCAATCCGTAATATTCGTCGAGATGCAATTGAACAAATTAAAAAATTGCAAAAGGATGGTTTAAGTGAAGATGCCGCCAAAGATGGAGAAAAGGATATACAGGATATAACCAATAATTACATTTCCCTGGTTGATAAGCATCTTGAGGCAAAAGAAAAGGAGATCATGTCTGTTTAATCGCAAACAAGAATCATGTTAAATGAGCAATTACTTATTTTAATAACTACACCATTATATTTAATTGTAATTGGTTTTGAGATAGTATTAAGCAATCTCCATCTAAAAAAATATTATACCCTTAAGGGAACTTTGATGAATATTTACCTTTGCATTCTCAATGGAGGTATTGATCTTTTATTTCGTGCTGTATATGTAGTGATCCTAGCTTTAATGTTCCAATTTCATTTTGTTGATTTTCATTTTAATCCTTTTCTATATTGGTTCTTACTATTCATTTTAGAAGATTTGGTTTTTTATTTTGAACATCGTGTTGACCATATTTGCCGCATTTTTTGGGCAGTACATGTTACTCATCATTCATCCGAAGAATTTAATTTAACTACCGGTTTCCGTTCATCTGTATTACAACCTCTGTACCGGTTTATTTATTTTATTCCTTTAGTGCTATTAGGTTTTAAGCCGATTGATATTGTGTTTATGTATTCGCTTACGCAGATTTATGGAATACTGGTTCATACCCAATATGTCAACAAAATGCCCCACTGGTTTGAAGCAATTTTTGTAAGCCCATCACATCACCGGGTACATCATGCAAGTAATATCCGCTACCTAGATAGAAATATGGGAATGGTGTTAATAATATGGGATAAGTTATTTGGAACCTTTCAGGAGGAAGTAAAAACTGACCCGGTAAAATACGGGCTTACGAAACAATTGGATCAGCCTTATCATCTTACCAATATTATTTTCCATGAATGGAAAAACATTTCCAACGATCTCCATAAAAAAATACCTTTTTCCACTAAACTAAAATATTTAATAATGCCACCCGGCTGGAGCCATGATGGAAGTACCAAAACTGCCAGGGAATTGAGGAAAGAATTATTTCAATCAGAGTAAAAAATTAGTCAGGAACGGCTACAACTCTACCACTTCGATTGGCAATATAAACTCCTGTAAGAATTACCATTAAAGAAACAATTTGTTTCCATCCAATGTCTTCGTGTGCCAGCAATCCCCAGAAAAGAGCGATGAACGGAATACCATAAGTTACCATTGATGAAAATAATGCCCCCGCACGTTTAATTAACATGTAATAAAGAACGTTGGCAATAGCAGATCCAAAAATTCCCAAAGTAACAGCGGCTAAAGTTCCATTCAATGTTGCCGCATAAGTATATGTGTGAAAATATCCCGTAAAAATTAAAACCAATAAAGCAGGTACCGCACAAAGCGATACTCCAATTGATACTGTTTTTAAAGATCCGATATCGTTTAAATATTTTTGAACAAGATTTACGTTGATTCCATATAATAAGGTAGCCAGTACAATGTAAAAAGAATACTCAACATTGGCAGTATCTTTAATGCCTTTGCTGAATAAAAGCAATATACTTCCGGCAAAAGCAATTAATATTCCCCTGATTTTTTTTGAAGGCATGTTGATTTTGAAAATTACAAAACCTGCTATAATAGCAAAAATGGGCGTAAGTGCATTCAAAGTACCCGCAAGTGCACTGTCAATTTTTGTTTCTGCAATACAAAATAAAAAAGAAGGTAAAAGACTCCCAAGAAGCCCTGATAAAAAAATGTAACCGATTTTATTGAATGTAATTTTTCGTATATGCTTTATAGTGAGTGGAAGTAACACCAAACCTGCACTTACAATTCTTAAAGAAGCTACCTGGTAAACGGTTAAAGTTTCCATACCAACTTTCATTAAAATAAATGAGCTTCCCCATATAACAGATAATAAACTAAAAAAGATCCAGTTCACTAATTCTTTATTCAATATAATAATTTGCCAGCAAAGATGTACTTTTTTTCTTTACATTTTTATTGGTTATTTTAAAGGGTGATTTCATAGTTTCTGAAACCCGTTCAATATCATTGAAGAACATTATGACTGATGAAGATTGCCTGAAATATTGCATCGGTAATTAGTGAATCTTAGTTTTTGAAGGCCGGAATTTATACCTGGAATAGTTGATTTTTTTTAAATCTCAAAAAATATTTGATACTTTGTAACTATTCAGTACCGAAAGTAGCAATTAAAAATAATGCGTTTAAAACATTTTGTCCGGACTTTATGGTAGTATCAATAATTGACCTTAGAATAGCAAACATGTTTGCACTATCAGTAGATTTAAACTGACCTGATA
>DATCMY010000115.1:0-34821 GCA_036565505.1 Hanamia sp. | reverse complement strand
GCGCCATGAAAGGTTTGGAGGCAAAGTTTAATTTCATTTGTGAATTATCTTCATCAATTTTAATTAATTCTTCAATGTTATTAGCCAATAAGGGTTGAGGCAATTCTACTTTAGTGATTATACTTCTACTTGAATCATCCGGATTGCCTCCCGGATCTTTGGGCCCCTGCGCAAATATTTTTGCAGAAAAAAGACAAATTGTAATTATTAAAACGATAGTAAAGTGTGGATTTTTCTTCATAGGAATGAGATTATGGTATATATTTTTCGCCCGGGATAATTTTAAAGGCTACGATGTAAAAGTCTTCTTTTGCCCGATAATTATTTGTAGTATAGAAAGGAAATTGAAGTAGAAAATTGTCTATAAAAAAAGTGACAGCTTTTGGCTATCACATTTTTTTTCATAGGTTATTAACAGCTAATTTTTATGCTCTCTATCAATTGGTATTATTACATTTTGCCTGTACAGGAGGTATGCTATAATCACAATTGAAGCTATAATTAAAAATTTCATTATAAAAGTATTTCTGCAGCATTTATCTTTCCATGATTATTCTCTCATTAGGAATATAAATGTGTGGCTGAATATTTTTTGACAGGGTAATTTTATAAGCATCCTAATTCATTTTTTAGATTATAGGATGTTAGCCAATTACTGATACAAATGTACTGAGTGTATAAAATCACATTTGTAGAATAAAAATGAAACTTTTGTAGAAAATAATCGACAGACTATCGTGTAATTACTATGGTATTACTCCAAATTTCATTAATTTGAGAGAGAAAGCGTTATCAAAAAAGGAATAAATTCTTAGGAAGCAAAAATCACATTATGAACTTTTGCCAGCTTACTAAGATCAACAATATTATGGCATTGTAATTTCTCAAAAATCCTTGCCTTGTGCGTACCGACGGTTGAAGTATGCAGATTCAACTTTTGAGATATTTCGGATACAGATTCACCAAGTGCAAGATGTTGAACAATTTCAAATTCCCGGGGCGATAATTTATCAAATGGATTTCCTTCCTTACGATTGGTTTGTAAATCGTCTAATAATTTTTCACTTAATTCAGGACTTATATATCTTTTGTTATTCAAGACAGTTTTAATAGCCTTTTTTATTTCACTTGAGTCTGCATCTTTTCTTAAATATCCCATCGCCCCCATTTTTAAATATCTTTTTGCATAAATATCTTCAGAATTCATACTAAACATAATGATTTTGGTACCCGGTTTAGATGAAAGTATAGTGCCTACTATGCCAAAGGAGTCAGTATTTGGCATGTTTACATCCATTACAATAAGATCATAATCATTGTGCTTTATTTTTTCAAAAGCAGAATCCCCATCATAGGCTTCATCGATTTTACTATGGGGAATAAAATTTTCAATCACCATTTTCAATCCTGTTCTAACTATGGAATGATCGTCAACAAGTAAAAAATACGGCATAAAATAATTATTACTTAGATCAAATATATTATAAAGTTTTAAAATTAACAGAGTAATTCTAATTCGTGATTTACTATTTGCATCACTGGCTATAGATTTAGAAAAGGTAATAATTTAATAGCTATTTAATTGCCTGATCAGAAGTCAACAGCAGATGGCATTCGAAGTTATTTTGTAAAATATAAGGGGAGTGTGAATAAACGTACTATTTGCATATCTTTCCTTTTGAGGTAGATATTGCATTGATATTTTTTGATAAATTAAGATTATAATAAAGAGCCGTTCTGCTAATAACATTTTTCAATATTGTTGCCAGCATCTTTATTAGTTTCTGCTATAAAAAAACTACCAACCCCTGATAAGAGGTTGGTAGCGCTATTCTCTGAAGATACCCGTGGGGATCTCTTTCCTAAAAACTCATCTATAAAAGATTATTTTAGCGGGCATGCTTAATTGAGAATTTGTTCTTTCTTTTAATCCTTTTTAGCTGCAGGTTGATTTTCTGGCCTTAAACTACGAACCGTTTTTCCGGCCTGCCATAATTCACTATCACGAAGTTCTTTCAATTCTTCTTCTAATTTAACCCTGTAATCTGCTTTACTGTTGCTTTCAATGGAACGAGCTGCTTCTTTACCGGCAGCCACGCTTTCGTACAGTTCTGTAAAAACGGGAAGGGTAGCATCACGGAATTTTTTCCACCAATCCAATGCGCCGCGTTGTGCGGTTGTGGAGCAATTGGCATACATCCAGTCCATTCCATTTTCAGCAACAAGTGGCATTAAAGATTGGGTAAGTTCTTCTACGGTTTCATTGAATGCTTCAGAAGGAGAGTGGCCTTTTTTACGAAGAACTTCAAATTGAGCTGCAAAAATTCCCTGGATAGCGCCCATTAAAGTTCCACGCTCGCCTGTAAGATCACTATAAACTTCTTTCTTAAAATCTGTTTCAAATAAATAACCGGAGCCGATGGCTATCCCAAGTGCAACTACTCTTTCAAATGCTTTACCGGTGGCATCCTGGAAAATCGCATAACTGCTGTTGAGTCCACGGCCCTGTAAAAACATTCTGCGCAATGAAGTACCTGAGCCTTTCGGCGCCACTAAAAATACATCCACATCTTTTGGAGGCACAATTCCTGTCTGGTCATTATAAGTAATACCAAAACCGTGAGAAAAATATAAAGCTTTGCCGGGAGTTAAATGTTTTTTAACTGTAGGCCACATTGCGATTTGTGCGGCATCACTTAATAAATAACAAATGATGGTTCCTTTTTCAAGGGCTTCTTCAATTTCAAATAAAGTTTTGCCTTCTACAAATCCATCACTTACTGCTTTATCCCAACTCTTTGAATTTTTTCTTTGCCCTACTATTACATTGATTCCATTGTCCTTCTGATTAAGCGCTTGGCCCGGGCCTTGTACGCCGTATCCTATAACAGCTACTACTTCATTTTTAAGCACTTCCTGCGCTTTGGATAATGGGAATTCTTCCCTGGTTACTACGTTTTCCTGTGTGCCTGCAAAATTTAATGTTGCCATGATTTAATTTTAAAATTTAATTTTTAATGTTTGTTGTTGATATTTAAAATGATAATTTTGTCTGGTAATGGTTACATACTAAATACTTCTTGCTGTTTATCTAAATATTCGTTTTCTATTACTTCTTCACTTGGTTCCCTTTGTTCAAACTCTTTTACCTTTTTATGAAAACCGCTACTGTCTTTAATAATGGCTACACGGGCACTTCTTACAAACTCAATCAATCCATAAGGTTCCAGGAAAGCTATAAGTTTATCAGTTTCTTCGCGATGTCCTGTTGTTTCAAACACGGTGTAATCTTTTCGAATGGCTACAGCCCTCGCACCAAATTCACGAAGCAGCCTTTCCACTTTAACCTTTTCGGCTACTGCATCGGTAGGCACTTTATATAATGCCATTTCCTGCCAGATGATCTCATCATTTGTATTATAATAAGCTTTTAAAACGTCCACCTGTTTTTCAATTTGCCGTACCAGCTTTTTTACTACTTCTTCTGTTTCATCAATTACAATATTAAAACGGTGAATACCATCTACTTCAGAAGGTGAGGTATTAAGGTTGTTGATGTTAATTTTTCTTCTGGAAAAAATAATGGAGATCCGGTTGAGGATACCGATCTGGTTTTCCGTATAGGCTGTAATTGTATATTCCTGCTTGCCTGGTACTGCTGAAGAAGTACCATCAGTTGTATTTATTTTTTGTTCTTTGTTCATAATAAAAAATTTATTGTATTCCTTTTTGGAATTGAGTTTTAAGATAACCTGATTTCAGAAACACTGCAACCTTGTGGTACCATAGGAAAAACATTGTCTTCTTTGCCAACTTTTACTTCCAGCAAATAGGCACCTTCATGATCTAACATTTCTTTCAAGGCTTTTTTTAATTCTTCTCTTTCTGAAACTTTCTGTCCTTTTATATGATAAGAACTTGCCAATGCAACAAAGTCGGGACTCTGAATATCTGTAAAAGAATACCTTCTGTCATTAAATAATTCCTGCCATTGGCGTACCATGCCCAGGAAACTATTATTGAGAATAATAATTTTTACATTAACCTTGTTTTGCATGATGGTTCCTAATTCCTGCAAGGTCATTTGAAAACCGCCATCACCAATAATAGCAACAACGGTTCTTTCAGGCGCACCAAATTTTGCACCAATTGATGCAGGCAAAGCAAAGCCCATAGTTCCTAATCCACCTGAAGTAACATTGCTTTTTGATTGATTAAACTTCGCATAACGGCAAGCTACCATTTGATGCTGTCCTACATCTGAAACGATTACTGCATTACTGCCTGTAAATTCATTGAGCGCATTAATTACCTCTCCCATACTAATTTGATCGGATGTAGGATACAAGTCTTTTTTAATGCAGGTTTCAATTTCTTTTTGTTTGTACTCTTCAAATTTCTGTAGCCATACGGTATGCTTTTTTTGTACAATTCGTTGGGTAAGCAATGGTAAAGTTTCTCTGCAATCGCCCCACACAGGAACAGTCGTTTTTACATTTTTATCAATCTCCGAAGGATCAATATCAAGGTGAATTATTTTTGCCTGCTTTGCATATTTATCCAGCCTGCCTGTAACACGATCATCGAAGCGCATACCTACTGCAATCAATACATCACATTCATTTGTCAAAACATTGGGGCCATAATTTCCATGCATTCCCAGCATTCCAACATTTAATGGATGATCGGTTTCTAAAGCGCTTAAACCTAGTATGGTCCATGCTGCGGGCAGGTTACCTTTTTCAATAAATGCTTTAAATTCTTTTTCTGCTTTACCCAATATTACCCCTTGTCCAAAAATCACAAACGGTTTTTTTGCTTCATTAATCAATTTAGCAGCCTCTTCAATATATTCTAATCTTACGATAGGTTTGGGACGATAGCTGCGTATATGATTGCATTTGGTATAACCTTCAAAATCAAATTTTTGCAATTGGGCATTTTTGGTGATATCTATTAATACCGGCCCTGGCCTTCCACTTCTCGCGATATAAAATGCTTTTGCTAAAACTGAAGGAATTTCAGATGCATCAGTTACCTGGTAATTCCATTTGGTAACAGGAGTTGTCATATTGATCACATCTGTTTCCTGGAATGCGTCAGTACCTAAAAGATGCGCATACACTTGCCCGGTAATACAAACGAGGGGTGTACTGTCAATCATTGCATCGGCTAATCCTGTTACCAGGTTGGTAGCGCCGGGCCCGCTAGTGGCAAACACAATACCTACACGCCCCGATGTTCTTGCATATCCCTGTGCCGCGTGAATAGCGCCCTGTTCATGCCTTACCAAAATGTGATTCATCTTTTCCTGGTAATCATACAGCGCGTCATAAATGGGCATAATGGCGCCACCCGGATAACCAAAAATAATTTCTACTTTTTCAGCAAGGAAAATTTCAAGAAGAGCGACAGAACCAGTAACAGAAGTTGTTGTTTTTGGTTCCGGTTTTATTTCCTTGTTTATTATTTCGAGAGTTTCCATAACTAAATTTTTAATTGATAATATTTTGATTTCTGATTTTTATTTAATCAGTTAATTTATTTCATCTGTAACGCAGCCTTCAGCTGCATTGCTGACACTATTGGCATATTTGAATAACACTCCCTTGGTTGCTTTCAATGCAGGTTGTTTCCACTTTTTCTTTCTATCTGCAATTATTTCCTCACTCACTTTTAAATTGATTTTATTTATGGTAACATCTAATTCTATAATGTCATCATCTTCTACCAGCCCAATCAGTCCGCCATCAAAAGCTTCGGGAGTGATGTGTCCGACGACGAAACCATGAGTACCGCCGCTAAATCTTCCATCGGTAATCAAGGCTACGCTTTTACCAAGCCCGGCACCAATTAATGCAGATGTTGGTTTTAGCATTTCAGGCATACCTGGCGCACCACGCGGGCCTACATGTTTTATAACCACTACATCTCCCGGTTGTATTTTTCCTGAATTAATTCCTTTAATTAGTTCATGCTCTCCATCAAATACTCTTGCTGGCCCGGTAAACTTTTCTCCTTCTTTTCCACTGATCTTTGCTACGCTTCCACCTTCAGCGAGATTGCCATATAAAATTTGAAGATGTCCTGTTTTTTTAATCGGGTCTTGTAATGAATGAATAATCTTTTGCTGATCAAAATCCAGATCAGGAACGTTTTCTAAATTCTCTGCAATAGTCTTGCCGGTTACGGTAAGGCAATCGCCATGTAATAAATTATGCTTCAATAAATATTTCATCACTGCGGGAATACCGCCATACTGATGCAGATCATGCATCAAATATTTTCCGCTCGGCTTGAAATCCGCAAGTACTGGAATCTTATCACTAATGCTTTGAAAATCATCCTGGGTTAATTTTACGTCTACACTTTTTGCCATTGCAATTAAATGCAATACAGCATTAGTAGATCCGCCTAAAATCATAACAAGAGTAATCGCATTTTCAAATGCCTTTATTGTCATGATATCTTTTGGCTTTATATCTTTTTCAAGTAGAAGCTGAATGGCTTTTCCTGCCCGGTGGCATTCATTTTTTTTGTCTTCACTTAATGCAGGGTTAGAGGCAGAATAAGGCAAACTCATTCCTAAAGCCTCAATAGCTGATGCCATCGTATTGGCTGTGTAAATGCCTCCACAGGCGCCTGCTCCGGGGCAAGCATTTCGTATAATATTTTTAAAATCTTCCGGTGTAATATCTCCTTTTATTTTTTGTCCCAATGCTTCGAAAGCAGAAACTATATTCAGATCCTGACCTTTATAGTGACCTGTTTCAATGGTGCCACCATATATCATTATGGATGGCCGGTTTAATCTTCCCATTGCCATAATAGAACCGGGCATATTTTTGTCGCAACCAGGTATTGCGATCAACGCATCATAATATTGAGCGCCACATACGGCTTCAATGGAATCTGCAATTATATCGCGGCTCACTAATGAATAGCGCATTCCATCTGTACCATTACTCATTCCATCACTTACGCCTATTGTATTAAAAATGAGTCCAACTAAATCGTTATCCCAAACGCCTTCTTTTACAATTTTTGCAAGATCATTTAAATGCATATTGCAGGTATTTCCTTCATAACCCATGCTTACAATTCCTACCTGGGGTTTTTTTAGGTCATCTTCTGTTAAGCCAATACCATATAACATAGCTTGCGCCGCAGGTTGTGTTTCATCCTGTGTAAGGGTTTTGCTGTACTTATTCAGTTCTTTATTGTTTTTAGAATCGTTGCTCATTTTTAAATTTGTCTCAATTGTTTTTAAATAGATTCATTTATGCGGTTTGTAATTCCTCTTTTTGATTCTTTTCTGTTACAAGATTTTTATAGGCTTTTTGGATTTTTTTTCCGTGTGTTTCATCCCAGGTTTTTGTAAACGGAATTTTATCAAGCGATGCAATACCAATTATTTCTGCTGCAGTTCCGCAGAAGAAAGCGCTGTCTGCACCATATACATCATCCGGAGTAATTTGTTTTTCAATAACCTTTATATCCAGTTTTTCGCAAATTTCAAAAACGGTTGCCCTGGTAATTCCTGGAAGAATACTGCCAGGTTGAGGCGTGTATAAAAATCCTTCTTTTTCTACAAAAAAATTGGCACCGGGGCCTTCGGCAATAAAGCCATTCATATCTTTCAGCAATGCTTCATCAAATCCTTTTGCTTTTGCTTCCTGGCTTGCCATGATGGAATTTACATAATGCCCTGTTGCTTTTGCTTCAATTTTAAATGCTTTTGGATTGGGCCGTTCAAAAGAAGAAGTCATAACACTCAATAATTTTTCACCCAGAAAAGGTTGCATTTCCCATGCTTCAATAGTAATAAAAGATTCTTTATTAAGATTGAAACTCATATTGGCAGGGGCATACACTAATGGCCTGATGTATGCATCCTGCAAATTGTTGAGGCTTAAAACTTCATAACTAGCTCTTATCAATTCATCTACTGTCCATGGATAAGGAAGATTCAATGCTTCAGCAGAATTTTTCAATCTCTCAAAATGCTCCACTTCTTTAAAAATCTTTGTTTCGCCTGATGCTGTTTTATAAGAACGAATTCCTTCAAAAACACCATAACCATAATGGAGTGTTTGGCTGTACAAATCAGTTTTTGCATCTGCTGCTTTTACGATTTCTCCATTGAGATAAATAAAAGTATTTTCGTTGTAGTACATAATTTTTGATTCTAATGATGGGTATAAAAAAATCCCCGCTTCTTTTGGAGGCGGGGTTATTATTTAATTATTATTTTTTTAAATAGTAATTCCTCCGCCAATGGTAAAGGGTATAATAATGACTATGACCGTAATGAACCTTACTGAAATATTTTGAATGTCATTATAAAATTTGCCGCTCAACATTGTGAAGAATAGTTCAGCAAACTTAGCATACTCTCTATAAAAAAACAAAGAACTTTTTTATTAAATTATTGTTGCCTGTCCAAATGCCATATTTATAGTATTGATATTTTGCGGAATATCATTACTTATATAATCACTTATCAGTTCTCCAATGGTAGAAGTGAAATATGAATTTACAGGATCAATATCTTTTGTTACAAAACCATGCATTAAAGTCCATTCCACAGCCGCGGTAATCGCTTTGGCTTCTTCAAATAATCCAAAGTGTTCCATCATTAATGCAGCAGACAAAATAGAGCCAACAGGATTGGCGATATCTTTTCCGGCGGCTTGCCTATAAGAGCCATGAATCGGCTCAAAGAGTGCATTAATCTCACCGATAGAGGAGGAAGGCAACAATCCCAAAGATCCGTTTAATACGCTGGCTTCACCACTCAAAATATCTCCAAACATATTTTCTGTAAGTATTACATCAAATTGTTTAGGGTTAATAATTAATTGCATGGCAATATTATCCACATGCATATAATCTACTTTCACATCAGGATAATTTATAGCAATTCCCTGTGTTGTTTTTCTCCATAATCTTGAAGTTTCAAGCACATTCGCTTTATCAACAAGGGTTAATTTTTTTCTTCTTTTTTGCGCAGCAGCAAAGGCTAAATGCGCAATCCGTTCAATTTCAGTTTTATGATAAATGCAAAGGTCAGATGCTTCAGTACCTTCTTCATTGGTTTCCTTTTTTCCAAAATAGATGCCACCGGTTAATTCCCGGTAAATGACAAAATCAACTCCCGTTAATTTGCTTTCTTTTATAGGAGAAAGACGATGCAAAGCTTTGTAAACAGTTATTGGCCTGATATTGGCGAATAATTGCAATTCTTTCCTCAGTCTTAGCAAACCCTGCTCAGGGCGAACTTTTGCTGTGGGATCATTGTCGTATTTGGGATGCCCGATGGCGCCAAGTAAAACAGCATCACTTTTACGGCAGGTATCAATCGTATTTTGGGGCAGCGGATCTCCGGTACTGTCAATGGCCACAGCGCCCATAAGGCAATGTGTGAAATTGAACTGATGATGAAATTTTAATGCAACTGCATTCAATACTTTGATAGTTTCGCGGATTACTTCAGGGCCAATGCCGTCTCCAGAGATTACAGCAATATTCTTTTTCATGGGTATTTAATTAAACTTAATGTTTTCCAAATTTATTCAAACGGAGATGGTTCATTTTTATTTTTTTAAGGGATGGATTTCAATGATTAGAATAACTAACGGTTTTTTCCTGATATGCCTTTGCTAATTCTGCAAGATCATTATCTTCTACCTCTTTCTTGTGATCAGCAATTTTTAAAAAACGGTCGTATAAAATATCTATATCATTTCTATCGAACTGATAGCCGAGTTTTTGAAAACGATAAGCTAAAGCACTGCGTCCACTCCTTGCTGTTAGTACTATTCTGGAACTATCAGCACCTACTTCTTCAGGATTAATTATTTCATAAGTAAGTGTGTCTTTTAAAAAGCCATCCTGGTGTATTCCGGAAGAATGCGAAAATGCATTGCTGCCGACAATGGCTTTATTGGGTTGTACCGGCATGCGCATTATGTCAGAAACCAACCTGCTTATCGGATTTAATTTTGTTGAATCAATGTTGGTATAAAATCCTAAATCTTTATGTTGCTTAATGATCATCACTACTTCTTCCAATGAAGTATTTCCCGCTCTTTCACCCAAACCATTGATAGTACATTCTATTTGCCTTGCACCGTTTATAATGCCTGAAATGGAATTAGCGGTAGCAACTCCTAAATCATTATGACAATGACATGAGATGACCGCTTTGTCAATATTGCTTACATTATTTTTCAGGAAAGCAATTTTTTCACCGTATTGATGTGGTAAACAATAGCCTGTTGTATCTGGAATATTTACTGTAGTGGCGCCAGCTTTTATTACCGCTTCAATTACTTTAGCGAGGTATTCATTCTCTGTTCTTCCTGCATCTTCAGCATAAAATTCTATATCATCTGTATATTTTCTCGCCCACTTTACACATTGTATGGCTCTTTGTAAAATATCTTCACGGTTTGAATTGAATTTACTTTTTATGTGAAAATCGGATGTTCCTATTCCGGTATGAATGCGTGGATGTTTTGCATATTTTAATGCCTGACCCGCAACTTCGATGTCCTTTTCGACAGCACGCGATAAAGCACAAACGGTAGCATTAACAATATTTTTAGAAATTTCTACTACTGAAGCAAAATCTCCGGGGCTTGATATGGGGAATCCTGCTTCGATAACATCCACCCCTAAATTTTCAAGTTCTAATGCCAGTTCAATTTTTTCATTGGTATTTAATTTACACCCGGGAACCTGCTCGCCGTCGCGTAAAGTAGTATCAAAAATTATAATCTTATCCATAGCATTGATTTAAAAGAAAAAGATAAATAGGGAATTATTGTTTCTGTTCTTTCGAAAGTAATGGATTTAAGGATTGATTTGTGAACAAAATGTGGGAAATTTACACTTCCGAAATGTGTGGTAATTTTGCAAAAGCATTGCTGCCACTGCCATTGAGACTAAATTAATTACGATGCCCAACAGATCAACAGATTCATTATTCCAATTGATTCATTCTCTTCAGAAGTCCGAAAAGAGGAATTTTAAATTATATGTGCAGAGAAACTCATCAAACAATGACCTTAAGGTGGTGCAATTATTTGATGCAATTGATAAAATGAATGCCTATGACGAAAATGCGCTCATCACAAAAACTGCTTCCATAAAAAAGCAACAACTGCCTAACATAAAAGCACATCTTTATAAGCAAATTCTTGGCAGCCTGCGACTGTTGGAAAGCAATGAAAATATTGACATACAATTGCATGAACAATTGGATTTCGCAACCATTCTTTATAATAAAGGGCTTTACCATCAAAGCCTGAAAATTCTTGACAGGATAAAAGAAATTACCAGGGCCAATAATCAAATCAATTTTTTAACAGAAGTATTAGCTTTGGAAAAGAAAATTGAGACGCTGCATATTACAAGAAGTATGCAGGACAGGGCCGATACATTGACCAGTGAAGTGAATGAGGCTAACCTGCATCTTGTAAGACAGACCAAACTTTCTAATCTTGCACTCCAATTATATAGCTGGTACATAAAGAATGGGCTTGCCAGAAATATCAATGATGAGAAAGAAGTAGAGGATTATTTTAAAAAACATTTAACTGATGATATAAAAATTCCTGAAGGTTTTTATGAGAAACTATATTATAGTCAGAGTTATTGCTGGTATGCATTTATAAGGCAGGACTTTTTGATGTATTACCGGCATACACAAAAATGGGTGAATTTATTTTCGGAAGAACCTTTCATGATTAAAATTGAAACAGGCAATTATATTAAAGGACTTCACAATTTACTTAACGCGCATTTTACTTTACGAAATTATTCAGGGTTTGAAAAAACACTTTTGGTACTTGAGGATTTTAGTAAATCGGATATTGTAAAACTAAATGATAATAATAAAATCCAGGTTTTTGTATATCTGTACATTTCAAAAATTAATCAGCATTTTTTAGAAGGTACTTTTCAGGATGGATTAGAAATAGTAGGGGAGATCACGGATCAACTTAAAGAATATGAGTTATACTTAGATCAACACCGTACGCTGATTTTTTACTATAAAATCGCTTCACTATATTTTGGTGCCGGTGATTATGGAAGCGCAATAGATTATCTGAATAAAATTATTAACTGGAAAGTATCACTAAGAAACGATTTGCAATGTTATGCAAGATTGCTTCACCTGATTGCACATTATGAATTGGGTAATTTTCAATTGCTGGAATACCTTATCAAATCTGTATATCGGTTTATGTCCAAAATGCAGAACATGAGCCATGTCGAAGAAGAGATTTTTAAATTTTTGCGCACTTCATTTTATTTATCTGCCAGGAAACTAAAGCCTGAATTTGAAAAATTATTGAATTCGATAAAGCAGTTTGAATCCAGCAAATTTGAAGAAAGAGCTTTTTCCTACCTGGATATTATATCATGGTTAGAAAGTAAAATTTATGATAAACCGATATATGAAATAATCAGGGAAAAATATTTAGCCGGGAGGAAATTGCATGCGAAAAGGTAAAAGAGTTTTATTTAATTTTTAAAACGATTTTGATCTTTATTATTATTATTATAGTTGATTATCCATTTCTCCAGATTATTATAACCATCTTTTATTGCATTCTCATCCTTATCATTTATGCTTCCAACTATGATTTGCAATTTGTTAGCGAGAGAGAAAAGGAATAATTTTTCCAAAACAATTTTATGATTAGTTTGTTGATAAAACCTGATCATTCTTTCAATAAAATTTGCCCCGAAGGTATCAAGCAAATACATAAAGTCATAGTCTGGGTCACCAATGGCAATATCTCCAAAGTCAATGATACCTGTTATTTTTTTAGATGAAATATCTATAAGAATATGATCTGTACTAAAATCGTTATGAATAAGAGTGGGCTTGTATTCAAAGTTTTTATGATTGTTAAGATAAGCAGCAAAAAGTTGCTCAATTAATTCGCTGTTTTTCCGGGTTATATTTGGGAAAATTAATTTTTGAACGTTTTCAAAATTGTCTGAATATTCTTCTTTAAGATTCATTGTTTCAAGTTCACAATCTTTTACCATTGCTAAGTTGATGGAATGCAATTGTGAAAGAAATTCAGAAAGCGATTTTTGAATTTGTAATTGAAATTCCGTTGGCAATGAATTATAAATTTTAAATGTTAGAAATTTTCCATTGATAATTTTATAGCCAACGAAATTTATGTCTTTTGATACAAAATCAAATTTGGGAAGCTCAAGTTTAAATTGATGTCTGATCCTGGGTAAAACAGCAATTTCTTTTTTCAGATTTTGTTTTACTTCTTTCCTTTTAGGAAATCTGAAAATATAATTTTGATTTATTAAAAACGCATTATTATTATCACCTTCGCCAATTTTTTTTATCATTGAAATATCAAACAAAGGAAATTCATGTTTAATTATTTGTTTGATATTTTCAAATTTTTTCAATGCAGGGATACTAATTTATTTTAGACCACTAATTCATTTGGCGCTCACAGGAGCTTTGCCACCTTCGGGCACAAAAATTAATGCATCAGAATTAAGGCAATATCTTTTGTAAGTAGGAGCAGGGCCATCGTCAAAGACATGGCCAAGGTGCGATCCTGTTTTTGAATCCACAACCTCCCATCTTACCATACCATCAGATTCATCTTTAACCAGCTTTACCGCATTTTTATTTATTGGAGCATAAAAACTTGGCCATCCGGTACCAGAATTAAATTTGGTATCGGAACTAAAAACCGGTTGCAAGGATGCTGCGGAATAATAAGTCCCTTTTTTGTAAAAATGATCGTATTTACCGGTAAAGGCTATTTCTGTTCCCCGCTGCCGCAAAATAAAATATTGTGTGGGTGTCAATTTTTGCTTCCAATCTTTATCAGAGAATTTTATCGGAAAATTGTCATAAGAAGCAACTGCCTCAGGATTGGGATATTTTTTACTGTCACTTTTTGTTTGTGATTGCGTACAATTGGTAAGTAAGGAGCATAAAATAATACTTGTCAGATAAATTATTTTTTTCATGGTAATAGTTTTGCATTATAAACGTAACAAAGCTATTAAAGGTTTTAAAAAATGTACAACTATGTAGCAAAGCTTTGATAAAATTACTTTGGCATCACATTTTTTACTATTACCTTATATTACCAGACTGCTTGATAACTTTATAAACTATTGGTTTTTTGCCACCTTCAATTTTCAGGAAATAAATTCCTGAAGGAAGATTATTGACATGAAGAGTATTTGTTTGGGACTGTAGAATTTGGCTTGTAATTAAATTACCTGTAACGTTATATAATTTCACCACTTTGCCTATAATAGAAAATTCATTTTTAGAAGCAATAGTGATATCATTATAAAATGGATTAGGGTAAGTAGTTATGGCAAGAGTTTCATTATTATTGCTATCCTTTACTGCAAGTATTGGCCCTCCCTGGGCATTTGAACTATCGCAAACGGAATTGTTGAGAAATGAATTTCTTGCATTCCCTAATGCAAATAGACCACGCATTTCAGATTTTTGCCCTTGTGTAAACATGTTCATGCAGGCATCATCGGTAAAATCCATATAGTCCATAAACATATCGCCAAAGCTATTTATGGAACAAGAAGAAGTATGAGGAAAACCCGGGCAAAAACTATTGCTGGTTTGTTGTGGTGGAGTATCTGCAATACCATCATCACCACAATCGGCATCACCCCACAAATGACGTAATCCAAGCCAATGCCCAATTTCATGTGTTGTTGTGCGACCTTTATTGTATGGGGCTGTAACTGTTCCTGTAGTTCCAAAAACATTGTACTTTATTACCACTCCATCTCTTTCTGCAGGGCTGCCGGGCAATACAGCATAGCCTAAAGTACGACCAAAAAGATTGCAAACCCATATGTTTAAATATTTGGTTGCATCCCAGGCATCATCACCACCTTTAGACGAAAATTTCATGGCATCATCTGCAAGGAAATTAGATTCATTTGTGTATTTGTGAATAATTCCAGTAGTAAATTTTCCTTGTGGGTCTACTTTTGCGAGGCAAAAAACAATCCTGGTATCTGCAGCAACACTTTTAAACGGTTCGGGTGTATTTACTGCATCGGCATTTAATCTTCTGTAATCATTATTTAGCGCGACAATTTGAGAAAGCACTTGTTGATCGCTGATATTTTGTTCATTATTATTATATAAAACATGAATTACTACAGGCACTACAATTACCTCATCTTTCAGTGTATCGCGGCTTGCAGTTTTGGGCGAAGAAGTTACAGGGCCTAAAGTACGGGTGGTTATGGGATGAAGTCTTGCGTATTCATTGGTGGCGCAGCGCTGGGCATTTACATAAAATGCAAAAAATAGTAAGAAGGATGTAAAAATAATTTTCATGTATTCCCAGTTATTAAACTCAATTTTGAGTAAATGAACATTAAAGGGATTACATAGGCCTGGCGTATTGATTAATACATGGGATAGTGAAATTAGATTGAAGACTCAATATAACCTATGCTTTGTAACTATAAAATAACAATGAGGTAATGTGGTGTTATTTTCAGTAACAGAGGTTTGAGACCACAAATAAAGATAAAATATTTGATAGGCGGAAATTTTAATCAAAGTTTTTTATAAAGTAGTTAACATGCATAATCCTCCTGTTTGCTATTTTTACATTTCTAAAACTAAAAAATGATCAATAAATTACCTGGCATTGCATTTCTTTTCTTGTTGATTTCGTGTAATAATAATTCAACTCCTGATTATGATTCTTCTCTTCCGGTTCCAAAAACAAATAACATTGAGGCACCTGCTCCTATTATGTTTTCGGTAGATGCTGTTTACCCTCACGACCCACAAGCATTTACACAAGGACTTGAATTTTATAAAGGGAAACTCTATGAAGGAACGGGAGAAGAAAAGCAGTCAAGATTGCGTATAGTTGATATAAAAACAGGAAATATTGAAAAAGAATATAAGATTCCTGATAATTCTATTTTTGGTGAGGGCATAACCATTTTTAAAAATAAAATTTATCAGCTTACCTGGCAAAATCATAAGATATTTGTTTACAATCTAAATGATATTACTCATCCTGTAAACACTTTTAACTGGAGCAGGGAAGGCTGGGGCGCTACCAATGATGGTAATGATATTATTATTAGCGATGGATCTTCAAAATTATTTTTTGTTCAGCCGGATGAAAACAGAAAAGAAATGAAAATTAATAAAATACTTACTGTTGTTCATAATCGCGGTGAAGTTGACAGCCTTAATGAACTCGAATTAATCGGAGGTTATGTATATGCCAACAGATGGCTTACTGATGATATAGTAAAGATTGATACCTCAAATGGGCATGTGGTAGGGATTATGAATCTTTCTGGTTTGCTGCCTCAATACGATCCGGGAGTAAAGGTTGATGATGGCGCGGTTCTCAATGGAATTGCATATGACAGCACCACCCGAAAATTATACATAACAGGCAAGGATTGGCCAAAATTATTTGAGATGAAGTTGAATTAACTGTTGAATGGTCAATAAGAATGCGGAATTAAAAATAGTAGAATCAGGAATTTAAATTTATAAAAAGCAACTGGTTTATTTTTTCCAATAATTTAACCAGTCAATCATTCTGCTGGTAAATCCGTATTCATTATCGAACCAGGTTACAATCCTTAAATGATTTTCTATAACAGCAGTTTGTGTTCCATCAACAACGCAGGAGTGAGTGTTTCCTTTTATATCAAGCGATACTAGTTGCTCTTCGGTATAATCAAGTATGCCTTTATATTCGCTTTGGGCAGATATTTTAAACAATTCATTGATTTCTTTTACAGAAACATTTTCATTTAATTGTAGTGAAAAATCGGCCATTGCTCCATTAGCGACAGGAACCCTTGTAGAGGTAGTTGCAATTTTATTTTTTAAGCCGGGTAATAACCTGTTGAGTGAGTCATGCAAATCTATAGCAACAGGAATAATAGACTCCGCTGCTGCCCTGCCACGCCTGAATTGTTGATGAGGCGCATCTACTAATTCCTGTCGTGAAGTATAGGAATGCAATATATTGATATGTGCAGATTTTATTCCTATTGAATTTAAAATATAAAGAATATGGACGGAGCAGTTTGTCATGCAGCCCCCCGGAGACAGAATATCCAAACCGGAAACAGATCCATTTTGATTGTGGCCGTAAATCAATAAAGGAATATCATCGGCAGCAGTTGTTGAAAGCAACACTTTCCTGGCACCGGCAAATAAATGTTTCTCAACGGCAATTCTAGTTGTATACTTTCCGGAACATTCTAATACTACATCTATATTTAAATCTTTCCAGGGAAGTTTTTCAGGATTATCAATTTGCAGAGTAACTATTTTTTTATCGTTAACTAAAAAGAAATTATTATCAGTCTTGATATCGGTAGCAAAAGTGCCATAAATTGAATCGTATTTTAAAAGATAGGCAAGATTATCTTTTGGCATTATATCATTCACGGCAACTATTTCAAACTGGTCATTTTCAATTAATCTCCTGAATAAAAGTCTTCCAATGCGTCCCATTCCATTTATAGCTATTCTCATCTAAAATTTTTTTGTGCAAATATATCTGTAACAATAATTTATTGATTGTTATTTTTCTTCTAAAAAAATTAATTAGAAAATAAAATTGTTCAAAAAAGGGAAAGCTTGAAATGATTTACAATTCAATTCTTTCGAGATACATAAGTACATCCATAAAATCGCTCCATGAATTTTGCCATTTTGCTTTGGCTTCATTTATTTTTTCATGATGTTCCTGTTTTAATGTACCCTTAGATTTTAGATAAGCTTCAATTTTTTCAAGAGATTGTTTATTCAGGTCTTCAAGTATTTTCTTATGTTCCATAAATTTTTTAATAAAATTACAAAAATGCGAGATGCAACTATTAGTGAATGTTTTTTCAGTTTAGAAATAGGGGTTTTAAATAATTGCTGATAAAAAATATGAAATTTATTTATTAGGAAAAGAAGATGGATTATTCCTAAAAAAAATGGCACAAGTATACTTGTACCATTAAAAAAAATTTGCATAATAATTTTACATGCCTGTCAATAATGCTATAGCAGCCATCAATGCAAAAAAGCCTAAGATAATACCGATTGCAACTAAGGTGTCGGTAAATTCTACTGAGTAAATCTTTTTCATAACCTACAGTTTAATTTTTAATAAATTGATTAAAAAAATAGCAGGAATTTGAAAGGAAATTGGAAAAATTTATTTCTATCGGGACTAGATCAATACAAAAATAGCTAGTTTAATTTAAATTAGCAAGTATTTAAACGAATATGATATTTTGTTGGTGTATTTTCTTTTCGTAATTTACCATTTCAACTTTTACATATGAATAAAATCAGCAACATTCTTTCCCGCAAAGGCCACCGCGCCATTTCAGTATTACCAGATACTTCTGTACTTGATGCTTTAAAAGTAATGGCAGAAAATAACATTGGTTCTGTTGTTGTAATGCAGGATGAAAAATTTCTGGGCATCGTAACAGAAAGAGATTATTCCCGCAAAGTAATTTTGAAGGGGAAAAACTCTACCAATACAAAAGTGAGTGAAATTATGACTTCAGAATTTCCTGATTTAAAACCTGGTGACACAGTGGAGTATTGTATGGAACTTCTTACGAATAATAATATCCGATACCTCCCGGTTTTCGAAAATAATCAACTTAGGGGTATTATTTCAATAAGTGATGTTGTTAGCGAAACTATCATTACCCAACAACAAACTATTGACCACCTTGATAGTTATATCCATTCAAAATAAAATTAAACCTAAATCAAATATCCTGGCATAAATTATTGTTTAATTTTTCCATCAACTTTAAAAATAATTTACAAAGTGAAACTTTGTGGAATACTTTTTAAGATACCTTCGCAACTTATGAAAACAAAATCTTATCCTGCTAAACTATCAATGGTTTGCGCTTTTTTATGCTTTTGCATCAGTTGCAATAGTGTACAATCTTCTTCTGATAAAATTTCTTCAGATTCCACAGGCAAAAAAAATGAAATTGCCGGAAACGTATATGATCAAAAAACAATTGATACTACGAGGTATAATAAGATACTGCACGAACTTGCCAATAACGATACTACTGGCTTATGGCCCGTAAAAGCGCCGTATCCTTTGGCAGGAGCGGTTTTGCCTTTTAACCGGATTGTTGCTTTCTACGGAAATCTATATTCTAAAAAAATGGGCATATTGGGAGAATTGCCAAAAGTTGAAATGTTGAAGAAACTGAAAGGAGAAGTGGCTAAATGGCAGGCAGCAGACTCTTCGCTTCCTGTAATTCCAGCTTTGCATTATGTGGCAGTCACAGCGCAGGGAGCCCCCGGAAAGGATAACAAACACCGGATGCGGATGCCCTGGCACCAGATAGATACTATTATTAATTGGGCGAAGGAAATTAATGGGTTAGTTTTTTTAGATATCCAGGTGGGGCATAGTTCTGTAAAAGAAGAAGTGCCTCCATTAGAAAAATTTCTGCAATTGCCACAAGTGCATCTGGGAATAGATCCGGAATTTTCAATGAAAGGAGGAAATGTTCCAGGAACGAAAATCGGAACTTTTAGTGCAGATGATGTGAACGACGCTATTGACTTTCTCGCTGCAACAGTAAAGAAATACCATCTTCCCCCCAAGATTTTAATTGTCCATCGCTTTACTCAAGGTATGCTAACCAATTACCGGCAAATTAAAAAAGTTCCGGAAGTACAGGTGGTAATTGATATGGATGGCTGGGGCGATAAAATTTTGAAACGATCCAGCTACCTCCGGTATGTTTATAGAGAACCGGTAGAATTTACAGGGTTTAAATTATTTTATAAAAACGATACCAAAACCGGTAGTGACCAGCTTTATACCCCACAGGAACTTTTAAAATTTATCCCAAAGCCAATCTACATTCAATACCAATAATTTTTTTATAGTACCCACACATGAAAAAGAATACTTTTATTTTTATTTTATCATTGTGCTTTTTAGCAGCCTGTTCTTCTAATTCTGGAACAAAAAAGGAAAATAGCGCATCTGGTAAAGACAATGAAAACTCAACTTTGCAAGATGCTGCCGTAAGTACTTCCGTTGCTGATCTTGCAACCATGCTTGCTAAAAAGCAAGTGCCTGTTTTATGTTATCATCATATAAGGGAACCCAAGCCGGGGGATGGTGAAATGATGAAAACTTATTCCGTTTCGCCGGAACAATTTGCGGAGCAAATGAAAGCGCTTAAAGACAGTGGTTACGAAACAATTCTTCCTGATCAATTATATAATTATTTGGTACATGGCGCTTCACTTCCAGCAAAACCGATAATATTGAGTTTTGATGATACGGATGAAGAACAATTCACAATTGGTGCTAAGGAAATGGAAAAATATGGTTTCAAGGGCGTTTTTTTTATTATGACTATTTCGATTAATCGTCCACGTTATATGAGTAAAGAACAATTAAAGCAATTGGCTGACAGCGGTAATGCAGTGGAGGCTCATACATGGGATCATCATATGGTAACCAAATACCAGGGTGATGATTGGGATAAACAACTGGTACAGCCCATGAAAAAAGTAGAAGATATTACCGGGAAACCTGCAAAATATTTTGCCTATCCATTTGGGCTTTGGAACAGAGCTGCTTTTCCTGAATTAAAAAAAGCTGGTTATAAGATGGCATTTAGTTTATCCACCAAGCGTGATTCTACAGAACCTTTGTACACTATCCGCAGGATGATTGTTCCAGGCCAATGGTCTACTAAAGGAATGATTAAAGCTATGAAACAAACGTTTAAACTGGATTAATTTAATCTTTGATCCGTTTGTTTTTAATTTCATTTATGTAAAAGTTAATTAGTTGTATATGAAAATGGCTGTCTTTAAAAAGGACAGCCATTTTCTAATCTGTTTGTGTTTGTATTTTTGAGTGCGTACAAAAAAACTATTTTGTAGTTTTATCTTTTACATCACCATCTCTCCTGTCCACTTTGTGTTTATGGGTTACGCCATTATGTTTGTGTTTTGTTTTGTAACCTTTGTGTTTCTTGTGTTTGCTGAATGTGTTGTGTACTTTTTGAGGAACGGTAGAGGTTTGTTTTACCTTTTCCTTGTTGTCTTTATCCTGAGCCTGAGTAAGCATCCCAATGCTAAAGGTGAACATGAGAAATAATAAGAGTTTTTTCATTTGTTTAATTTTTTATGAATAAGGTTCAACCTAACAAATTAAGTGCCTGTTATTTCCGGGAGATAAGCAGCAGAATGTTTGTTTTCTTAAATTGTGAGCATGATTTTTTTATTGAGTTGTGGAGTAATCTTTACATTAATCCCCCGCCGTTAATAAACTACAGCCTCTTAAATCACTGGCATCTCTTCGCCCCAAAACTTCAAAACTGTTATTTTTATGTATTTTGCCCACATCATCAGTTGCAATAAAACAGCACGAATATAGATTGGCAAGGTCAATAATATTTATTAAACCATTAACTGGCTTTTCGTTTTTTGGCTTTGATGTTATGGCAAAGGGATCATGGTATTCTCTTACCAAAACCTTCATCCATGGCGGGCAATTAAATAAACCATTTCCTTTTGAATAAGCCTGGGAAAGTAATTCCGTCATTCCATATTCTGAATGAATAACACCAACTCCCAGTTTTTCTTGTAAAAACCGGTGAACTTCTTCCCTGGTTATTTCTTCGCGTCTTCCCTTCATGCCACCGGTTTCCATTACTGTTGTATGTTGAAGTTTTATTGAATATTTTTCCGCAAAATCGAGTAAAGAAAAAGTGACGCCTATTAGTAATGTTGGTTGTTCTATTATTTCATTATGCACTAAGGCCTGGTAGAGTTTTTCATGATTATGCAAATAAAATCCACTGTAAGCATTTTCGCTTTTTTTGATAAGTTCATTTACCATTGCTACCAGGGAAGAATTTTTTCTTTCAAGATAACCTGGCAATAATCCTAAAATACACCACTGCCTGGGATTTCCATAAAATAAATTAAAAGTCCTGGTAAAACTTTTTTGATAAAGGGATAAATTTTTTACCAAATGTCTGCTTGTGTTTTCTCCGGTAGTTCCGCTGCTTTCAAATATTATTTCAGGCTTAAATTTTGTAGTAGTTACTTCGTGAGTTTTAAAAAAGGAGATAGGTAAAAATGGAATATTTTCAGTGGAGTTAATATCTTCAGGATTAATAGCGAGCGAATCGACATACCTTTTATAAGTATCATTTTGCTGATACTGTAAATGGAAAATTTCTAAAGCCAATTTATCAAAATTATAATAAGAGGCCTGAAAGATATTATTTTCCCAATTTGATATTTCTAAAGTGTTATTCAGTTTTTAATAATTAAATTTGAGCATTAATCCACAAAGATGAGATACACTATTTTAATTTCAATATTCTTATTTGCAACATTCATTTCCTGCAAAAAAGAAAAATTTTCTACTACACCTTCATTGAAGTTTGAAAATGTAAATACTCAAAATCTTCATCCCGGTGAGGTAATTAAATTTACATTGTCTTTTACTTATAAAGGAGATTTAACCGGAAATATTTTCGTACAGGAAATCGTTCCGAAATGTGCCAGTATGGAGATGGATACCATTAATCAACCTTATAAATTACCAGCTTTCCCTGCCAGCCAAAACCAAAAAGGCGAAATTACAGTTTCTTATGGTTACAACGTTACTGGATATAGTCCTATATCTACGCCAAAATGCCCCTTAAGAAATGATACCGCTACTTTCCGGTTTGTTTTACAAGCTGATTCAGCGCATCTAAGCGATACAGTATCATCGCCACCTGTAGTTATTTATTACCAATAATTTTTATTATTAAGTGTGGTTCAAAAAATTTTATGAATTTATATTATTCAGTAGCATTTTTATTTCAATTTGCGCTGTAGCTTTTTGCATGGAGACTAATATTTTATTAGGGCTTCCTTTTAATAATTTTAGTTTTTATTGTTTTGTATTTGGTGCCACATTAGCCCAATACAATTTGCATTATTTGGTGAAGAATATTGCTGTAAAAAATTCACACCGCCTTGCCTGGTCACAAAGAAACAGGAAAATTCATTTACTCCTTTTTATAGCCGGAGTTGGTCTTATCTTATTTAGTTTTTTTAGTTTTCATCTTAAACATTTTATCATTCTATTATCCCTTGGCGGCATAGCATTTTTATATTCCTTTCCTTTTCTTCCTTTTGGTAAAAAAAGAAGAATTAAAGATTACGGGTTTATGAAAATAATTACCATTACTTTATTGTGGACATTAGTAACAGTGTGGTTTCCGGTAAATAGCATGCCTTTTGAAACCAATCTCTTTTTGTTTGTTTTTGCAAAAAGATTTGTTTTCATGTTTGTACTTTGTTTACTATTTGATATTCGTGATATTGATGTCGACCGCCAGGAGAAAATCAATACGCTTGCTGTCATAATAGGTAAAAGAAAAGCATATTTTTTATCTTCTATCTTATTGATTTTATTTGCGCTATTATCAATTGTACAATATATTTATTTTCCTCAAAAAGGAGTATTGATTGCAATGTTCCTTTCAGTAGCCGCTACCTTTATAAATATTGAACTAACCAAAAAATCAAATTCAGATTTCATTTACCTCGCCGGCATTGATGGTATGATGCTTTTGCAGGCAATCCTCGTCTTTCTATTCAGTTTAAACCTTTAAATTTGCAAACTAATCACAAAAGCATTCTAATAATTTATTATGGCAAAAAGTAAAAAATCCCCTTTCAGCATCAGTGAAAAATCTTTTGATTTTTTAAAAAAATATATGAACACGCCTTCTCCTGTTGGTTTTGAATCCGGAGGACAAAAGGTTTGGCTTAATTACGTAAAAAACTATGTGGATACCACTTTTACAGATCCTTATGGTACTGCAGTAGGAGTTATTAATCCGGAAAAGACTTTTAAAGTAGTTATTGAGGCACATGCCGATGAAATAAGTTGGTTTGTAAATTATATTACTCCTGAAGGATTGATTTATTTAAAACGAAATGGAGGAGTGGATCACCAGATTGCACCTTCACACCGGGTAATTATCCATGGCAAAAAGGGTAATGTGAAAGCTGTATTTGGATGGCCTGCAATTCATACCCGTCAAGGTAATGGCGATAATAAAGAACAACAACCCAAAGTTGAAAATCTATTTTTGGATTGTGGCGCAAGAAATAAAAAGGAAGCGGAAGATTTAGGTATTCATATTGGCGCAGTGGTTACCTATACCGAAGGGTTTGATGAAATTGCCTATGGTAATTTAATTGGCCGTGCATTTGATAACCGGATCGGTGGTTTTATGATAGCTGAAGTAGCAAGATTGCTGAAGGAAAATAAAAAACCAATTCCTTTTGCTCTTTACGTTGTAAATGCGGTACAGGAAGAAATAGGTTTGCGCGGAGCAGAGATGATTGCCAGGAGAATAAAGCCTGATATCGCCATCATTACCGATGTTACGCATGATTCTACCACTCCAATGATTAATAAAAATATTGAAGGCGATTGTTCCTGTGGTAAAGGCCCGGCCTTAGTTTATGGCCCGGCAGTGCATAATAAATTGTTAGGGGTAATAGAAAATGTTGCAACTAAGCATAAAATTCCTTTGCAGTTAAGAGCCGTTAGCCGCAGTACCGGTACCGATACAGATTCTTTTGCTTATGCAAATGATGGTTGCCCTTCTGCATTAATTTCAATACCATTGCGTTATATGCATACCACCGTAGAAATGATTCATAGGGATGATATTGAAAATACTATCAGGCTTATTTATGAAAGTGTTTTAACCCTTACTCCTAAAACAAATTTGAGTTATTTTTGATAATAATTAGTGATTATGGGCTCAATAGGAGAATTGACAATTTTTGAAAAATTGGAATCATAATCTAAGATTTTAAACATGTAACTTTCATCAATCTATTTATATAAATGCAGATAAGAAACAACTGGACAAAAGAAGAAATTTCCGAAATTTATAATACTCCTTTATTGGAACTGGTATATAAAGCGTCTAATATTCACCGTGAGTACCAGGAAACGGGAGAAGTACAGGTGTGTACACTTCTATCAATCAAGACGGGTGGTTGTAGCGAAGATTGCGCGTATTGCCCACAGGCAGCCCGTTATGATACCGGCCTCGAAGTTCAGGCATTGATGAAAAAAGAAGATGTATTGGCTTGCGCGGTAAAAGCAAAAAATGCAGGATCAACAAGATTTTGTATGGGTGCTGCATGGCGCGAAGTAAGAGATAACCGGGATTTTGACCGTGTGCTCGACATGGTAAAAGGTGTCAATGAATTAGGCATGGAAGTATGCTGTACCATGGGAATGCTAACTGAAAGCCAGGCCGAAAAATTGCATGATGCGGGCTTGTATGCTTACAATCATAATGTAGATACTTCCAAAGAACATTATGCGGATGTAATTACCACCAGGACTTATGATGATCGTCTTAAAACATTGGGTAATGTGCGCAAAGCGGGCATCAGTGTTTGTAGCGGTGGTATTATCGGTTTGGGTGAAACGCATGAAGACAGAATAGGCATGTTACATACCTTATCTACCTTGCCTACGCATCCGGGAAGCGTACCCATCAATGCCTTGGTAAGAGTAAAAGGTACTCCGCTGGAAGGAAATCAAAAAGTTGATATCTGGGATATGATAAGAATGATTGCAACTGCCAGGATCATCATGCCAAAGGCAATGGTAAGGCTAAGTGCTGGACGTAGCGAAATGACTATTGCTGAACAGGCATTGTGTTTTATGGCTGGCGCCAATTCTATTTTTTCCGGAGAAAAATTATTAACCACTCCTAATCCTGATTTTGATGAAGATAATATGATGTTTCAATTATTAGGTTTGAAACCAAGAGAATCTTTTAAAGAATCACCAACTGCTGCAGAAGAAAGTTTTGTAGAAGAATTAATTAGCTGATTAGCTAATTAGCTAATCAGCTAATTATGATAGATAGAGAAATTCTTTTAAATGCATTTCGGCTAATGTGCACCGCTGGTGCAATGGATGAAACCTATGAAGCTAACAGGCAAGTCTGCAAATATGTGCATTCCACATCACGGGGGCATGAGGCTATTCAGTTGGCAACTGCATTCCAATTATTACCATGCGATTACGTAAGCCCTTATTATCGCGATGAAAGTCTATTGCTCGGACTTGGGTTTTCTCCTTATACTTTAATGCTTCAATTGTTGGCAAAAGCAGATGATATTTTTTCCGGCGGCAGAGAATATTATGCACATCCTAATTACCGGGGAGAAGATAAACCAACCATTATCCATCAAAGCAGTGCAACAGGAATGCAGGCGATACCCGCTACCGGAATTGCGCAGGGATTACAATATTTACAAGAGATACAATCTCCCTTATACAAAAAGGGAATGAATAGTGAAACGCCCATCGTAATTTGTTCATTTGGCGATGCCAGTCTTACCGAAGGTGAAGTAAGTGAAGCGTTACAAGTGGCTGTTCTCAAAAAGCTTCCCATCATTTATTTGGTTCAGGATAACGATTGGGGTATAAGTGTCACTTCGCAGGAAGCGCGTACCATGAATGCGTCTGAATATGCAAAAGGCTTTAAAGGACTTCAACGAATAAGCATAGACGGCAGTGATTTTTTTCAAAGCTATGAAGTAATGAAAAATGTGGTGAGCCAGGTGCGGGAATACAGCGTTCCTTTTCTGGTTCATGCAAAAGTGCCTTTGCTCGGTCATCATACAAGTGGTGTGCGGAAAGAATTTTATCGCACTGAAGAAGATCTTGAAATACATGCCAAAGAAGATCCCGTTCGCAAATTAAAAAACCGGTTACTTCATCTCGGTTTTTCTGAAAATGACTTAAATGAAATTCAGGCAAAGGCTGCTGAAGAAGTAGCACTGCAATTTGAAAATGCAAAGTCTGCTACCGAACCAGATTTATCAAAAGTTGAAGAGTATATTTTTGCCCCGACAAATATTACGGAAGAAAAAGGAGAACGTTCTCCCGATGGGAAAGAAAAAATAGTGATGGTGGATGCAGCTTTATTTGCCATTCGTGAAATTATGGAAGAGTGTCCTGAAGCCATTTTATATGGGCAGGATGTAGGAATTAGGCTGGGCGGCGTTTTTAGAGAAACGGCAACTTTGGGAAAACAGTTTGGAGATCGCCGTGTTTTTAATACAGCTATACAGGAAGCCTATTTAATTGGCTCTACCGTGGGTATGAGTGCAACAGGAGTAAAGCCGATTGTTGAGATACAGTTTGCAGATTATATTTATCCTGGCATCAATCAATTGGCAACAGAAGTGGCTAAAAGTTGTTACTTGAGTTGCGGTAAATTTCCTGTTCAAGCGGTTATTCGTGTGCCGATAGGTGCTTATGGCGGAGGAGGGCCCTACCATAGCGGAAGCGTTGAATCTTTATTACTTTCTATCAAAGGAATAAAAATTGCTTATCCTTCCAATGCTGCGGATATGAAAGGCTTAATGAAAGCTGCCTTCCGGGATCCAAATCCTGTAATTATGCTGGAACATAAAGGTCTTTACTGGAGCAAAGTGCCTGGGACTGAAGATGCAAAATCAGTAGAACCATCCGTCGATTATGTATTGCCGTTAGGCAAGGGGAATATTGTATTAAAAGCAGATGATAATAAAATAAGGAATGGTGAAAGTTGCTGCATCATTACTTACGGAATGGGAATTTATTGGGCAAAAGCATCTGCAAAAAAATTCCCGGGACAAGTTGAAATCATTGATCTTAGAACCCTGTTTCCTTTAGATGAAGAATTGATTTTTTCAACAGTAAAAAAGCATGGAAAATGCATGGTGCTTACCGAAGAACAACAGAATAATTCTTTCGCAGAAGCCCTTGCGGGGCGTATTTCAAAAGAATGCTTTCAGTTTTTAGATGTGCCTGTACAAGTACTTGGTGCATTGAATCTTCCTGCGGTACCCATGAATATCCTACTTGAAAAAGCAATGCTGCCCAATGTGGAAAAAGTAGGAGAGATGATTGGTAAATTGCTGAATTATTAACCGAAATAAATTTCTACCAATATTTAAACGCCATTGCAATTATCGCATAAATAATGGTAATTACAAAAATCCCTTTTGCGGTTTTATCACGGTGGCCATTAATATAAATCGTAAATAAAATAGCATTTGCCAGTAAGGAAACACTTATGGAAACCGTAATTAAATTGGGATTGAACTTCATCCATTGCAGCATTTCAGAAAGAGTAAGTCCTTTAAATTTAACTAATTTATAAATCATAAATCCGATCATTGGAGCAATAACACCCAATGCAAGCCCAAAAACAAAATTGTCTTTTTTAAAGATCATAAAATATCCCAGGTTTTTTCGAGTTCCTTTTTTAAAGTATAATTGGTAAGATCAAACTGTACCGGAACAACACTTATGTAATTATGCTCCAATGCCCAAACATCAGTGTCTTCACCCTTATCAAAGTTTTTGAAAACACCTGTAAGCCAGTAATATTTTTTTCCGGATGGGTCGAGGCGCTCATCAAAATCTTCATCATATTTCGCATAAGCCTGTTTGCAAACTTTTATTCCATTTATTAAATCCAGGGGAACCATCGGAATATTTACGTTTAATAAAAAATGCCTGTCCATTTTTGTATTCAGCAGGCTTTTTACTATTTTATTTACATAAAATTCAGAAGCAGCGAAATCCGCTTCGATACTATGGTCAAGCAAAGAAAACCCAATTGATGGAATACTTTCTATTGCGGCTTCCATTGCAGCACTCATTGTTCCTGAATATATTACATTGATAGAATGATTAGGCCCGTGGTTGATTCCGCTTAGGCAAATATCCGGCTTTCTATGTAAAATTTTATCTACTGCAAGTTTTACACAGTCTACAGGTGTGCCATTCGTTTGCCATGCTTCTATTTCTCCAAAAATATTATCCACTTTAGTCAGTCTTAATGGTACGCCAATAGTAATGGCATGTCCCATTCCGCTTTGAGGTTTATCGGGAGCAACTACTACTACGTCTCCCAAATCTTTAACTGCATTTACCAGGCTTCGTATACCCGGAGCTGTTATACCGTCATCATTTGTAACTAATATTATCGGCCTTTCTTTTTTATCTGCCTTCATGTATTTCTTCGTTTCTTTTTTTTTATTCTTTTTCTGCCGGGATTTGAGGATGCCTGTATTTAACATACAACATTCTCTTTTCTTAAAACCATCTGAACCATGGCCTTGCTACGGCTTCTCTAAACGGCCATGGAATAGCAATAAGTATTAATAATAAGGCAATGCCAAAAAACAATAATGTTTTTTTAAATTTTGCAGTTGGAGTTGTAGCTTTCTTTACCGATATTCTTCCAACATGTACTAAAATCCACGCAATAATCATTAATACTCCGTGTTCCATTGTGAAAAAACGAAGCATCGGATCTTTCATATTTTCTCCTAAATGTTTTAATCTTTCAAACCATGCACCACTGAAATAGAGTATCAGACCGATTAACAATTGAATATCCATGCTTAACATAAAAAAGAAATTGCTGCGGCCATCGCCGGCAGTATATTCTTTCTTCCCTGATAAACCGCTAAGAGCGCTTAATAGCGTCCAGAAAGCGAATAAAAGTATTAACCAACGAAACAAATTGTGTAGTATAAGCAGAACTTGCATAATAATTTTTTTGCAAAAATAAGGTTTAAGAGGGAGATGTTACTATTAGGATAATGCTAAGGTTTCGCAATTAAGATTCGCTTTTATTGAAATTGAAATTACCATTGCTACAATTGCCTGAATGTATTGTCGTGCCAGTTATTTGGCGCTTCATTTTAATTCATCATTAATACATTCACGCTTCTTTGTAAAATATTAAACGCAATTTCTGCCATTAAATTTTCTTTATCAAGGGTTGGGTTTACTTCGGTGATTTCAAAGCAACAAATTTTTCTGTTTTGCATAAATTTACTTACTAAATCTTCTGCTTCTCTTTCTCTTAAGCCATTGCTGACAGGAGTTCCGGTTCCTTTTGAAATAGATGAGTCTAAACAATCGACATCGAAACTTACATAAATATCTGTACATTCATTTAGAAAACGAAGTGCAGCCCTTACCACATTTTCAGGTCCTTTTCGGCGAAGTTCACTTGTGGTAATTACTTTCATTCCATACTTATCTATCAAATGCTTTTCTTCTTTTTCATAATCCCTTAAGGAAATAAAGACAATATCTTCTGGTAAAACTTTGGGATTTATCTTCCCGAAATTTTTCAATTGGTTCCATTCTTTTTTTGTTTTTTCATCAGGCTCATGCACTTTACTTTCTTCATTGTCTTCACCGATAGATGCCGCCAAAGGCATGCCATGCATATTGCCTGACGGAGTAGTGTAGGGCGTATGCAGGTCTGCATGTGCATCTATCCAAATAACACCAAGGCGGCTATTAGGCTTAGCGGCTTTTATTCCGGCAATCGTTCCACCAGAATTACTATGATCGCCGCTAATTACTACAGGAAAAAAATTATTTTTGATGCTTTCTTTTACTGCTTTTGAAACGCGGTCGTACATTGTAATTACACCGCTTATTCTTTTAGCATAAGGAGATTGAATCGGTTCAAATAACATCTGATTTTCTGTTTCTAATTTTTCAGAAGGAAAATGAACAAAAAAATTGCTCATAAAATCAAGAGCGGCAATTTTAATAGCTTCAATGCCTAAACTTGCCCCACGTGTACCTGCTCCTATTTCGCTGGGTACTTCAATTAACTTAATATTTTTCATAAATCGTTTTAGAAATATACTTTTCTCATATCATTTCGCTGGCAAGATAATTATTCCAGAGTAAATAAGTATTTATCTCAGTTTAAGAAATTGTTTATGTAGGAATTACTGCTTAGGCGGAAGTGCACCAAAAGGTTTCTTTGTAAATCATTTCGCGGAAAAATATAGTACCAACCTGCTACTTAAAATAGTAATTGAGATTGATTTGCCAATAACCTACTAAAGAATTATCGCCATGTAATGGAAAAAATAAACTTCCGGAAGGCTCAAGGGAAAAATTTCCTATAATATACATTGCATAAATATTTGCTTCAATATTGCTTAACTCAAATTGATTTGTTTCTGTAATTAAAGCTTGTTCTGTAATATATGAACTGCCGCCATTACCTCCTCTGCCACCTCTGTTTCCATACTTCAAACCTGTTACCGTTCTGTTTCTTGAAATATAGTTGGAAGTGGGTGAGTAATTGAAATAACGGTTGGTAGCCGCATTCAGTTGTAAGGAAGGAACAAATGCCCATGCAGATTTGTCATTTGCATTTTCGTCGTAAAAAACATGACTTAAAGCAAAAAAAGCGTTTATATCATTTACATTTTTATTGGAGTTTTCTTTATCAATACCAAAACCCCAGTCAGCACCTGTAGTAAAATCAATAACTTTTGTTTTAAATTTTTAAGTGCCCATAAATGTCATTCTCAATTGGCGAATATAAAGCAGATGGATTATTATGCTGCCAATATCGTGTATAGGAAACATAAGGTAAAATCTTTCCGGTATACTTCGCAAAGTATGGAGAGAAGGATGTAAGAAAAAATCCTGGATTGCTACCTCCAGGGAAAATATAGGTTTTCACTTTTAAACCAAAACCGGTTTTATGATAATAATCTATGTAAGGCGCCAGGTAAATAGCTGTTGCACTACTGTCCTTTGTATTGTTATTGATATAAGGCATAGTACTGGTTTCGAGCCCACCCCAAATCATGGTAAAATCTTTATTCTTATTGGTTAGGAATTTAGCATTCTCTTCCTGTGCAAATGTTGATAGGACCATAGATAACGCCAAGCTGACTATAATTATCTTTTTCATAATAATACTTTTAAAATTTTATGATTGCTTTTTTGCAATATTGATAATTATTAGTCCTTAATTCAATGATAGAAGTCAGTTGCTTAACTGATACCCAATACTTTTTCTTAAATATCATTTTTCCAATGCCGGCTGTCAGTGTTTTGTCTAACGACAATCATGGTGTTATGTAACAATCATTACTGAACAGAATAATTTCTACAAGGAAATTTGCTTAAAAATTATTCATTGTTAGTCTAAAAAAAATATTATGAAAAAAACATTGCTGGTACTTATATCATCATTTATGATAACAGGTACAATGATTGCCCAGGATCAGGCACAAGATCGTGATCAGACCAAAATACAACAAAGAGACCGCATTCACCAGGAAGATCACCTAAGGTTGCTTGATGGTAAACTATATCAATATAAGCAAGGAGTACAAAGCGAGGTGAAAGAACAAGTTCGTTTAAATAACGGTATGGTGATTAACCCCGATGGCTCTTATCAATTAAAAAATCAGGATCGTCTTCAGTTGCGGAATGGTGAATGCCTGGATATGGAAGGCAATCGTTACCTGAATCAAAACAACTTCAATAAAAGAAGGATGATGACCAATAAGCAAATAGAAAGGATGAGATCAAAACCGATGAATAATAATAAACCCCCACAAGGAAATAGAAACAATCGCAGGAATTAATAGTTTAGTAATAGCCTGTTTTAAAAAACTATTGCTAACAGAATTCATAAAAAAGGAATAATTATTAAGTAAACTGAAAATTGTATGCCAGGGTAACATCATATTACCCTGGCCAATTTCAGTATATTGAGACCGGCTCATCAAAAAGTGACCGCCATTTCTACTATTTTGTAATCATATTTTCCGGTAACAAACCTTCTTCAATTGATTTAAAATTTAAATCAATTGAAGAAGGTTTGTATCAATAGATAGAATAAAATCTTCTAAAACGGAATTGCTATGATAGGAATGTGGCTATGATAGGCTAATTTTTTGGTATGGCTTGTTTTAAAAAGTTGACTTAAAAAACTGTGCTTACGCGGTAAAGTAATGATTGCATCAATATTTTTTGTTTCCACATATTGATTGATGCCATCCAGAAAATCGAAGGCGCGTAAAAAGAAAAATTCGGGTTTATAGCTTCCCAGTTTATCTTCCATGGCTTCTCTTTCTAATCTATACTCATCTGTAAGTTCTACATAATGCTCGCTATCCACATTCAGGATTTCAAGTTTAGGTTTAAAGGTGTCAAGTATTTTTTTCAAAGCATAAAAAGGCGTGGTGCGGGCTACATCTTTAAAATCTGAAATGAAAACTGCTTTTTTTATTCCGGTGAATTCCGCAGCCGGGGGAATGATCATCACCGGGCAATTGATATGCCTGATCACATTCAATGTATTGGTGCCCATAAAAACCTGTGTAATTCTTGAGCTGCCCGTAATACCCATAATAACCAGGTCAATAAAATTACCCATTACATAATCGCCTATATTTTCTATAAAAGAACCTTCTTCTGCCACGCAGGTAATATTATCATTTCCTTTACTGATTTTTACTTTTATTTCATTCAATTCTGCTTCTGTAACCATCTGGCGTGAGCCTTCTTCCCTGGAAGTTAAGGTAGCAAAACTAATGCGGCTATATACATGATAAAGTATAATATTTACATCAGGTATGTCTTTTGTTAAATCGATAGTGTATTTCGCTGCATTTACTGAAGTGTCAGAAAAATCAATCGGTACAAGGAATTTTTTCATGTTTTAATTTTTATTTTTTTTAAATGATGTCACATGAATAGGCTCATTTCATGCTAAAAATAGGTGTAAATGTATAAAATCAAATTAACGATAAAAATCAACTAAATCGGCAAACTAATCAAAAAAAAATAAAATCTGTGAAAAACGTGTGTATAACTATAAAATACTATGGAGGATTACAAATCTATCTTTATAGCATAACCCATATATTTGCCTGCCTGCGCGGATAGTTGTCCGCCAGCCCTATAAAATAAATTAGAAACAGTGAGATTAAAGAGTTTAGAAATTAAGGGATTTAAAAGTTTTGCCGACAAGACCATTCTCAATTTTGACGAAGGAATTACAGGAGTAATTGGCCCAAACGGTTGCGGTAAAAGTAATATCGTGGATAGTATCCGCTGGGTAATTGGGGAGCAAAAAATTAGTCAGCTTAGAAGCGAAAACCTCGAAAGCCTTGTATTCAACGGTTCTAAAAACCGCAGTGCCAGCGGCCTTGCAGAAGTGAGCCTTACCTTTGAAAATACCCGCAATTTACTTCCTACGGAATTTAGCACCGTTACCGTTACCCGGAAATATTATAAGAATGGCGAAAGTGAATATCGTCTCAATGATGTAAGCTGCCGGTTAAAGGATATTCATAATCTTTTTATGGATACGGGTATCAGCACCGATAGCTATGCTATTATTGAATTAGGAATGGTAGACGATATTATTAAAGATAAAGAAAACAGCCGCCGCAAAATGCTGGAGCAGGCTGCCGGAATTTCTATTTATAAAACACGGAAGCGTGAAGCAAAATTAAAACTCGATGCCACAGAACAGGACCTGGCCCGTATTGAAGACCTTCTGTTTGAAATTAACAATCAATTAAAAACTTTAGAAAGCCAGGCAAAAAAAGCGGAGAAATATTATGAGATCAAAAAAGAATACCGTGAAGTAAGTATAGAACTTGCAAAAGCAGCGCTTGATGGATTTAATATTACTTACAAAAATTTAAATGATCAACAAAAATCCGAAACAGATAAAAGAATAGAACTGGAAGCAGTAATAGCTACAGAAGAAGCTGCCATAGAAAAAGAAAAGGCGGGGTTTATTGAAAAGGAAAAAGGACTTCAGCAACAGCAACATACATTTAATGAACTTAATAATACGGTTCGGGAA
>DATCMY010000114.1:0-3339 GCA_036565505.1 Hanamia sp. | reverse complement strand
TAAGGGATGATGTGATTTTAAAATTTATGGTAGTAGCTGTTACCGCTTATGGAATGGCAACTTTTGAAGGGCCAATGCTTTCATTAAAAAGTGTGAGCGCAATCAGTCATTATACTGACTGGATTATTGCCCATGTGCATGTTGGTGCGTTGGGTTGGAATGGTATGCTCACTTTTGGTATTTTATATTGGTTAATCCCTAGAATTTTCGGAACAAATTTATATTCCAAAAAATTAGCCGCTAATCATTTTTGGCTCGCTACACTTGGAATTATATTTTATGTAGTTCCTCTGTATTGGGCAGGTTTTACCCAAAGCAGCATGTGGAAACAATTTACTGAAAGCGGACAGTTAAAATATTCTTTTCTTGAAACGGTTACTTATTTAAAACCATTTTATGCAATGCGTTCTTTGGGAGGTACACTGTATTTAATAGGTGCATTTATAATGGTTTATAACCTTTACAAAACCGCAAGATCAGGAAAACTGGTAGCCAATGAAGCAGCCGAAGCGGCACCATTTGAAAAAATAAAAACAGCGCATAGTAACGAACACTGGCATAGGGTAATAGAAAGAAAGCCAGTACAATTGCTGGTGCTAAGTTTGATCGTTATATTAATTGGAGGAGCTGTTGAAATAATTCCCACTTTTTTGGTTAAATCCAACATACCAACCATCAGTAGTGTAAAACCTTATACACCACTTGAATTGCAAGGCCGCGATATTTATGTAAGAGAAGGATGCTATACATGCCACTCTCAAATGATAAGGCCATTTCGTTCGGAAACGGAAAGGTATGGAGAGTATTCAAAAGCCGGAGAGTTTGTTTATGATCATCCTTTTCAGTGGGGAAGCAAGCGTACCGGGCCAGACCTTGCGAGGGAAGGAGCGGGTAATTTAAAAAAATCCAACGGTTGGCATTTCAGGCATCTTCGTGAACCTTCATCCATGAGTGAAGGATCTATAATGCCCTCGTATTCTTTCATGCTTCAGAAAAATTTGGATACTTCTACCACTGCTGCCAAAATAAGGGCCATGCAGACTTTGGGTGTTCCCTATGAAAAAGGTTTCGATAAAATAGCCAATACTGTTTTGATGAAACAAGCAATAGGAATTGCTGATAATTTAAGAGCTGACAGCATCCTTATTTCACCAAATAAAGAAGTGATTGCATTGATTGCGTACTTGCAGAGGTTGGGTACAGATATTAGTAAAATTAAAAATTAAAGAAGATCAGCCATGTATAAGTTTATTCAAAAATATACCGAAACCATAAAAGGCGCAGAAATATATCCTATGATTTCATTGCTCATCTTTTTTATATTTTTTGTAGTACTGCTATGGTTTGTATTAAAGATGAGTAAAGAAAGCGTAGATACTTTATCAAACTTACCACTCGAAGAAAATGAGGAATCTAAATCTAACATTTTATAAAGAATATTTTATGCGATTTAAAAGAAGCCTTATCAAAAAAATGTACCTCGCCATTCTTGCCGGAATGTTCGCTATATCTTTACAGGCTCAAAGTACTGCTGCTCCTGTTGCTGCTACAACATCGTCCAGTAACAACTATGCGCAGGTACTTATGATAGTAATAGCATTTGTACTGGCATTTGTAATATGGGTTTTGAGCGAGGTATTAACCACTTTAGCCAGAAGGGCATTAGAAAAAAGCAAAGAGGCAAATAAAATATTGCCTTTATTATTATTGATAACTTTTTCTCTTTTAAGTTACACTTCCGGGGCACAGGATAAAGTTGTTGAATCTGTAAAAGCGTTACCAAATTATGGTGGACTTTCCCCGCTTAATTTCTGGATATTGGTTTCTGTAATATCAATAGAAATAATTGTTATTGCTTTTCTATTGTTTATGATAAAAAGATTTACCCGGGAACTTTTACCCCAAAAAGCAAATGTAAAATCCGTTACTTTCAGGAAATGGTGGTCGCGGATAGATGAAAAGTTATTTACCAAAGCAGTACCTGTAGCAAGAGAAGCAGATATTTTATTGGATCATGATTATGATGGAATACGGGAATTGGATAATGCATTACCACCCTGGTGGAAATATGGTTTTTATGTAACCATAGGCATAGCAATTATTTATTTATTGAATTATGAAGTTTTAGGCTATGGAAAAAATCCTACTGAGGAATACAATGAAGAGATGGCAAAAGCAAAAATACAAATGGAAGCCTATGCTGCAAAAAGCGGAAATACCGTAGATGAAAATAATATAAAGATGCCCGGAAGCGATGGCCTTGCAAAAGGTAAAAGTATTTTTACGGCTACCTGCTGGCCGTGCCACGGTAAATTGGGCGAAGGCGGTGTAGGCCCAAACCTTACTGATAATTACTGGATTCATAAAGGTTCATTGAACGATATTTATCAATCTATAAAACATGGCTATCCCGACAAAGGAATGCAGGCCTGGGACAAAACATTTTCTGCAGTAGAAATTAATGATCTGGCTGGTTATATTAAATCATTAAAAGGAACCAATCCACCGAATGGAAAAGCCCCTCAAGGTGATTTATTTACAGAAGAAGCAACTTCTGATTCATCGGCTGTAAAAAAATAAAGAGGAGAAACTATGGCTGAAACAATAACACCATATACGCAGGAAAGTTTCAGAGATTCCGTTGCCACCATCACAAAAGAAGGCAAACGGAATTTTATTAATCCTAAAAAACCAAAAGGCCGGCTTTATAATCTACGTACCTGGTTTTCGGTGTTTTATTTAATGATATTTTTTACGTTGCCTTTTATAAAATTACATGGTGAGCCCTTATTAATGATCAATATTCTTGAACGCAGGTTCATCATTTTTGGAATGATTTTCTGGCCTCAGGATTTTTTCATTTTTGGCATTGCCATGTTAACTTTCATTGTTTTTATTATTCTTTTTACCGTTGTATTTGGCCGTATTTTTTGTGGATGGGCTTGCCCGCAAACCATCTTTATGGAAATGGTTTTTCGTAAAATTGAATACTGGATAGATGGAGATTCCACAAAGCAAAAGAACCTTAAGAAAATGCCGTGGAATGCCGAAAAAATAGGTAAGCGCTCTTTAAAATTCATTATCTTTTTTTTACTCTCGTTTATCATAGCCAACTTTTTTCTGGCTTATTTAATTGGCATGGATCAATTGTTGAATTATGTAGAACACCCAGCAGACAATGTAGCTACCCTTGTTTCTTTAATGATTTTTACCTCCGTTTTCTTTTTTGTGTACTGGTGGTTTCGGGAGCAGGCATGTATTGTGGTTTGTCCTTATGGAAGATTGCAAAGCGTATTGCTTGATAAAAATACTATTGTAGTGGCGTATGATTATAAACGT
>DATCMY010000113.1:0-10610 GCA_036565505.1 Hanamia sp. | reverse complement strand
TGGCCCGGCCTTGGAACCGCCCGTTGTTTTTCGTAATCGCCACTCCGGGTATTGCTATTTTTAAACAATATAGTGATTGGCGCACCGGTACTTTTATCATTAAAAACCCCACTGATTATTTCCGGTATATCATCCTCTTTCCTTGGCGTAGTTCCCTTAGCGCCCGGCTTTCTTCTTTCTATGTCTTCTTTAAAATCATCAGGAGTAATTCCAACTCCCGGCGGACAGCCGTCAATTACAATACCAACATATTCGCCATGGGATTGGCCGAAAATCTGTACCCTAAAATTTTTTCCAAAAGAATTCATCCTGTTATTTTTATTCGACCTCTCGTCCCTTTAATAGAGGGTTTTAAGGCATTTTATTAAATTCAAAACTTTCTCATGATGTTCAAAAGTAAGTTTGTATAAAAGCAAATCTAAAATCGTAATTCGAAAATATTAAATCCTAAACTCTTCTAAACTCTAAACCCTTCTAAACCCTAAACTCTTCTAAACCCTAAACCCTTCTAAACCCTAAACTCTTCTAAACCCTAAACTAATATCCGTATTCGCGTAATTGCATTTCATTATCTCTCCACTTAGGTCTCACTTTTACAAACAACTCAAGAAAGACTTTTCTTCCTATAAATTCTTCTATATCTTTTCTTGCCAGGGTGCCTAATTGTTTTATCATTTTCCCTTCGTGGCCCAAAACGATTCCTTTCTGGGTTTCTCTTTGAACAATAATATCCGCAGAAATTTTTGTGAGTGTTGTTTTTTCTTTAAACTCCTGTACCAGTACTGTTGCAGAATAGGGAATTTCTTCAGAGTATAAATAAAATATTTTTTCTCTTATCATTTCACCAACAAAAAATTTCATCGGAAGATCGCTCAAATTATCATCAGTATAAAATGGTTCGCCTTCGGGCAGCATGGAAATTATTACTTCCAATAATTCCTTAATACCTTTATTTCTTAATGCAGAAATTTCAATAACTTTTTTACAATATTTTTTATCTGAAAAAAAAGCAGTGGCCTTATCAATCGTATCTTTATCGGCCACATCAGTTTTATTGAGGACAACTAAAGCAGGCACTTTGAGAGAAAGCTGCGAAAAAATTTCATTCGCTTCCTGCAGATCATCTTTTATATCTACAATAAGTAAAGCCACATCTGCATCTTCCAAACTGCTTTTTACAGCCTGCATCATTTTTTCATGCAACTTATATTTGGGTTCAATAATCCCCGGAGTATCCGAAAAAATGATTTGATAATTTTCATTGGTAAGAATTCCTTTAATACGGTGCCGCGTGGTTTGCACCTTTGGGGAAACAATCGCCAACTTCTCTCCCATCAATGCATTCAGCAAAGTACTTTTGCCTGCATTTGGTTTACCGAAAATATTTACAAATCCTGATTTCATAATTCCTGCGAAATTAATTCATTGAAAATTAAAACAGGAAAATCACTTGTATGGCGCCATTATCCATAACCAACAAAACTTTAAGCGATTTTAAATGTGAAAATATTTTATGGAACAAAAAAGAAATAATACCGTGGTTAAAAAAACAAATTGACAACAGGATAAATTGGGTAAATAGATCTACATCCCCCAGCCCCATTTCAAAAATTCAGGAAAAGCACGCGCCCAGGTATTTACATCATGTTTTCCGTCTGATAATTCCAGGTACCGGATATCGCTATCAGGGTTGTAGCCTTTTTTTACAAGTTCATCAATAAGTGAAAGAGTATCATCAATGGAATCAATAATACCATTGTTATTCCTGTCGGCAGTTTCATCAAGTGTCCCTGTTTCAAAAAAGAATTTAAGCCAGGGAGCATAGTTTCCGGTTCTTATTTCATTATGCATGATCCTGTGCTTTTCTTCTACAAATAATGGATCATCCTGCGATACAGAGCGCCACCATAAAGAACCACTGAATACACCCACTTTTGAAAATTCTTTTGAATAGTTCCAAACGATATCCAAAGCGCTTAAGCCTCCTAGTGAAAAGCCGAAAAATGATTTTTCTTTAAAGGAATGAATACCATATTCGCTTCTGATAAAAGGAAGTAATTCTTCAAAAATAAAACGGGTATATAATGCCGCTTTAGCACCAAGGCCCTGGTAATCCGGAATATTAGCGGTTCCATATTCATTCTTCCTGTCTTTGCCGCAGTGAATACCAACGCACAATAATGGAGCTATTGTTTTTCCATCATACAAGTTGCCAAGAATATCTTGAAAGTTCATAGTTGCAAGGTCCTGCCCATCATTAATTAACAAGAGGCTTAATTCATCACCATCAGATTCCCCTGTAGGAAAATAAAGATCTACAATTATTTCTCTTTTTAAATATTCAGATGATATAATATGAGAATCTGTTATTGTTTTGGGCGGTTTTTCAATTTGCATATAGTTTCAAAAATAGGAAAATTAAGTCCAACTAAGAATGCCACATATTTTATTCATCAAATATTTTTATGCAAATAAATTTATACTGAACAGGCAAATTTTACAGCAACCATTTTTACCGGAATTAATTTTGTTATATTAGCAATCAGTAGATTAATTTTAGATACAAATTATTTTAGCAGAATTGTTTCCTTTAATTCAAAAAAAATATTATGAAAAAGATTGGCATACTATTCGGTAAAGAAAGAAGTTTCCCGGATGCTTTTATTGAAAGAGTCAATAATAAAAATATTAATGGAATTACTGCCGAGCCTGTGCATATTGATAAAATAATGCAGGGTAAAAGCACCGGTTATGCAGTAATTGTAGACCGCATTTCGCAGGATGTGCCTTTCTATCGCGCTTATTTAAAAAATGCCGCCTTATGCGGAACTGCTGTGATCAATAATCCATTTTGGTGGAGCGCTGATGAAAAATTTTTCAATAATTGCCTGGCTACAAAAATTGAGGTACCAGTTCCAAAAACAGTCATTATTCCATCAAGTAAATTACCTGTGGACACTTCGGATCAATCGTTTTCGAATCTTGCTTATCCGCTCGATTGGGAAAATATTTTTAATTATATCGGCTTTCCTGCTTACATGAAACCTCATGCCGGCGGCAGTTGGAAGAGTGTTTACAAAGTTAATAATGTGGATGATTTCTTTACCAAACATGGCGAAACCGGAGAATTGGTTATGATGCTACAGGAAGAAATCATTTTTGATGAATATTACCGTTGCTATTGTATAGGTGGAAAAGATGTGCGCATTATGCCTTATGAGCCGCGTAATCCACATCATCTTCGTTACGTTGCCGATTTTAAGCCAGATCAAAACAGGTTGGATTTAATGACAGGTATCGTTTTGAGAATTTGTAATTATTTGGGTTATGATTTCAATACGGTTGAATTAGCTTTACGCGATGGAGTTCCCCATGCCATTGACTTTTGCAATCCCGCTCCCGATGCTGAGGTAACCAGTGTAGGCCAGGAAAATTTTGATTGGGTAGTAGAAGCGGCAGCCAATTTTGCCATTGAAAAAGCGCAATCGCAGGAAGATGGAAAAGACAATTTAACGTGGGGAGAATACATAAAAAGAAGTATGGAAAGAAAATCTTTAATGTAAATAATGTTGAAATGGAAAACTATGAAAATTCAAAATCAACCAATCAATCAACCAATTAACTAACACTTATGGCAGGTATTTCTTTCAAACATTTCACGCTGGGCATCGAAGAAGAATACATGGTAATAGATCCTGAAACAAGGGAATTGAAAAGCCATGAACAAAAGATTGTACATGAAGGCGAAAAAGTGATAAAGGATAAAGTAAAAGCGGAGATGCACCAGGCCGTAGTGGAAGTGGGCACCGATATTTGCCAGAATATTGATGAGGCTTTTATGGACGTGGCCACACTTAGAAAAACCATTAGTGGTATTGCAGGCGATCTGGGGTATTGGGTTGGCGCTTCCGGCACTCATCCTTTCAGCCATTGGGAAAGGCAATTAATTACAGATCATATTCGCTACAATGATATAATAAAAGAATTGCAGGAAGCAGCGAGAAGCAATTTGATTTTTGGACTTCATGTACATGTAGGAATGGAAAGTCGTGAAATGGCAATACACATTGCTAATTCTGCAAGGTATTTTTTACCGCACGTATATGCATTAAGTACCAATTCTCCATTTTGGGAAGGAAGGCAAACAGGTTATAAGTCATTTCGGACAAAAGTATTTGATAAATTTCCACGTACAGGCATACCTGATTTTTTTGACAGTATAGAAGCTTATGATAATTATATTAAGCTTCTGGTAAAAACTAATTGTATTGATAATGCAAAAAAAATTTGGTGGGATTTAAGAGTGCATCCATTTTTTAATACAGTGGAGTTTCGCATTTGTGATGTACCAATGACGGTGCAGGAAACTATTACCATTGCAGCTTTGTTCCAGGGTATATGTGCCAAGATTTATAAATTGCGGACCGAAAATCTAAATTTTATCATGTACCCACGCATGCTGATTAATGAAAATAAATGGCGTGCCGGCCGCTATGGAATTGAAGGCAGCATGATTGATTTTGGAAAAGAAACTGAAGTAAATACGCGTGTGCTTATTTATGAACTGCTCGATTTTATTGATGATGTAGCAGGCCCATTGGGTATTAGAAACGCTATCAGCCATGTACATAAAATACTTGAAGAAGGAACCGGTGCCGACAGACAACTAAAAGTATATGAACAAACTCAAAGCCTTCCTACAGTTGTTGATTATATTCATTCGCAATTTTTAGCAGGGTTGTAAAGAGTCAATCAAAATTTTTTAAAGTTTTAAACTTTTAGGTTTCTTTTTATTAAACCCAATCTGCAAATCATTATTAAAGTTTCAAATCTTAACTTGAAACTTTTACTTTCAATTGCTTTAAGTCATTAAAAAACCCGGGATAAGATTTTTTCACAGCTTCAGCATTTTCTATGATCATATTTCCTTTAGCGGCTAAGCCAGCTATAGCACATGCCATTGCAATACGGTGATCGTTATGCGAAGAAACTTTGGCCCCTTTTATTTCTTTACTCCCTTTTATAGTCATTATATCTCCGTTCAACTGAATTTCAACATGCATTTTTTTAAATTCATCCCTTAATGTAAGGGCCCTGTTGCTTTCTTTAAAAAGAAGTCTGTTTACGCCTTTTATCGTTGTAGTTCCTTTGCAATAAGATGCAAGTACCACCAGCGGTGGAAATAGATCAGGACAATGGGTAGCATCAAAATTAAACGCTTCCAGTTTATTTTTCTTAACCGTGATCTCATTCTGATGAATGTTTACTTCTGCACCACAATCATAAATCGCTTCCATAATGTTTTTATCACCCTGCTTCGAATTTAAATCGGCTCCCGTTAAAGTAATTTCCCCGGATATAGCGCCGGCAACTGCCAGAAAAGCCGCATTACTCCAATCGCCTTCAACAATATATTTTATGCTATGGCTTTGTAGTGGCTCACGCGGATGTAGCGTAAACGTTTCATAATTTTCATTGTCAACATGAAAACCAAAATGATTTAAAACAGAAATAGTAAGATCAATGTAAGGTCTGCTGGACAAATCTTTAACCTGGATACTAACAGGAACCTTACACGCTTTTGCAAAGGCAAAAAGAAGTCCTGTCAAAAATTGAGAACTCATCGATCCATCTACGGTTATATTCTTTGGATGAAGCGGCCCTCTCAATGTAATAGGAAGTTTTCCACCATTGGAATTAATTTCCACACCAAGCAATGGAAAGATTTCATCAAAAAAATCCATTGGCCTTTTCAAAATACTTCCTTCGCCGGTAAAAGTAATATCATAATTAAATAAAGCGGCAATAGGCGCAAACATCCTCATAGACAATCCGCTTTCGCCACAATTAACGATTACATTTTTTTCAGGAAACACAGAATGAAATATATAATCAGATGAGGTAATTGCCATTTTATTACTCACTGTATTAATGGTTGCACCAAGTTGAGTAATAATATTCATGGCTGCCTTTTCATCATTACTGTTACCAAAATTATCAACCACAGTGGTCCCCGGCGTAATGAGAGCGGCAGCACATGCACGTTGCATAGAGCTTTTAGAAGGAGGTACCTTTATTTTTCCAATTGCCGAAGAAGGCGAAATAGTTACAATCATGAAATAATTAAAAATTAAGAATTTTACCAACACAAAAAAATATCAAACCATACTATGGATTGAAAACAACATTAAAAAAGTCTATTAAAAATTTCCTGTAAATCACTCAATGGAATGCTTTTCACCGAGCCTTTCCCTATTGCATCTAATACTACAAAGCTCATATCAGTTCCTGATTTCTTTTTATCATGAAGAAGAATATTCCATGTTTTTTCTTTATCAAAATTAAGTGATATGGGGAGCTTGTATTTTGAAAGAAGTTCCTTTACTTTTTGGGTATCTGATCCCGAAAATTCATTGATTTGTTGCGAAATAATACAGGCAGCTACCATACCAATACTAATTGCATTACCGTGCGCAAGTTTACTGGTATTTTCAATAGCATGGCCAATGGTATGGCCAAAATTCAGCAATTTCCTTTCTCCTGTTTCATGCTCGTCATTTGTAACAACATTGTATTTGATGTCAACATTTTTTTCAATAAGCTTACCCGTAAAATCAAAGGAAGATTGAAATTTTGCTAAAGAATTCTCTTCAAGAAATGCAAACATTTCCTTATCCTTTATGCAGGCATGTTTAATAATTTCCGCAAAACCATTAACCCATTCTTCTGCAGGTAATGTTTCTAAAAAAGAATAATCGTATAATAAAAATTCAGGATGATTAATAATCCCTACGAGATTCTTATAAACTCCAACATCAATACCATTTTTCCCACCAATGCTTGCATCGACCATTGCGAGGATACTTGTGGGGACAAATCCGAATTTGACTCCCCGCATATAAACGGATGCCACAAATCCTGTAATATCAGTAACTACTCCCCCTCCGATTCCTACAATAAAACTTTGCCGGTCTGCATGCATTTCAATCAACTGATTAATAACTTCATCAACAGCTTTTTGATTTTTAAATTGCTCTCCCGCCTTTAATACAATAGTTTTCCGCCCGGTAAATTTTTGGGATTGCTTTGCAAAAATATTTTCATCAGTGATAAAAATGGTGTTCTCCTTTTTTACTAAATTTTCAATCGCAGCAAATTCAGCATCAAAAAAACATTCTATTGTTTTTCCTGAAAACCTATATTTTTTCGAAATCATTTTTTTACTAATCATTCATTATTTTATTCTGGTGACTGATGCTTTCAAGATGTACTGCATCAAAATATTTTGTGATAAAATCTTTGCTTAAGCCAAGTAGGTCACCTTTTACAAAGGCTTTAGCTAATATTTCATTCCAACGATGCGTTTGTAATATGGTGATGTTATTTTCTCTTTTATAGGCTCCAATCTTATCGGCGATTTTCATGCGCTGGCCAATCAATGTTAACAATTCATCATCAATCTGGTTGATCTGCTCTCTTAGTGTAGCCAATGCCGTTATAAATTCTTTTTCATCCGAAGTTTCAAAACGCCAGATCAAATCATCAAGTAATTCAGCCAGCCGTTCAGGTGTTATTTGTTGTTTAGCATCGCTCCATGCATGATCAGGATCGATATGTGACTCAATCATCAATCCATCAAAATCAAGATCGATACTTTTTTGAGAAATAGATTGTAGGCCAGTCCTGTTACCGCATATATGCGATGGATCACAAATAAGCAACATTTCAGGAAACCTTCTTTTCATTTCAATGGGCAGGTGCCACATAGGTGCATTGCGGAATTCTGTATTTCCATAGTTAGAAAATCCACGATGGATCATTCCTATGTCCTTCACACCCACTTTTTGCAACCGTTCAATGCCACCACACCACAATTCAAGATCAGGATTGATGGGATTTTTAATAAGTACCGGAACATCAACACCACGCAATGCATCGCACACTTCTTGCACACTAAAAGGATTCACTGTTGTTCTTGCTCCAATCCAAAGCATGTCCACATCAAATTGCAAAGCATTTTCAACATGTTTTGCTGTAGCTACTTCAACTGTAATTGGCAGTCCTGTTGCTTTTTTTGCATTTGCCATCCATGCTAAAGCTTTAGTACCAATGCCTTCAAACATCCCGGGTTTGGTTCTGGGTTTCCATATTCCTGCGCGGAGCATATCCACTTTTCCTGTTGCTGCCAGCCTGGTAGCAGTTTCCAGCACCTGCTCTTCGGTTTCTGCACTGCATGGCCCGCTGATAATAATTGGACGCTTATTCCAAATTTTTTGCATTGAATCGTTCATTGTTTTTTGTTTTTTTTATTTTTTTTGTTTTTTTATGATAATTAAATCGCCTCTATAAAAGCTTACCTGCAAATCATAGAAACTCATTTTAATATTCGTTTAATCTTATTTGAATTTTGTATCAACTCTGTTAAGTATTGATAATTCTCTTTTTCCAAACAACTTTTAAATTTTCTTAGTTGTGAAATATGCTCATTTAAAACATCTAAAACATTTTCCCTGTTTTGTTGAAATATTGGGACCCACATATCCGGATTGCTTTTTGCCAGCCGAACCGTACTTTCAAAACCACCACTTGCCATTCCGAAAATTGTTCCTTCTTCCTTTTCTTTTTCAAGTACGGTATTAGCCAAAGCAAAAGAGGTAATATGCGAAATATGACTTACATAAGCAGCATGTACATCATGCGAAATGGAATCCATATACAAAAGATTCATTCCAAAATCGCGATACATTTTTTCTACCAATTCGACAGCGTCCTTACCACTATTTTCTTTATCGCAAATTACCACCGCATTACCAACAAAAGCCCCTGATACTGCAGCTTTTGGGCCACTAAACTCTGTTCCCCACATAGGATGCGTGGCTACGAATCTTCTCCGGTTTTCACTTTTATTTGCCGTTTCGCATATTGCATTTTTGGTAGAACCCGCATCAATTACTACCTGTTTATCAACTTTATCAAGAATGGAAATAATCATTTTTTCAGCATCGCTTACGGGCACAGCAAGAATGATTAAATCAGATTTTGAAATTGCTTCATCCAGTTCATTTATTTCATCAACCAATCCAAGCTTAATTGCCTCTTCTGCGTGCAGTTTATTATTTTCAACCCCGATAATCTTTGCAGCAAGTTTTTTTTCTTTCAAAGCAATTGCCATCGAGCCTCCTATTAAACCAGTTCCTATAATTGCTACATTCATAATTTTTAATTCTTAATTTTTAATTCTGGTAATTGCATCAGATATTTTTTCTTCATTCGTACACAGACTCACTCTTATATATTTATCACCCGCACTACCAAAAATGCCACCGGGCGTAATGAATACATTTGAATCGTTTAATACTTTGTCACTTAACTCATAACCATCTTTATATGATTTTGGAATTGAAGCCCAAACAAACATACCGGCCTGGCCTTCATCAAAGGAGCAATTCAACAAATGCAATAATTCAAAAACTTTCTTTCTTCTTTTTTTATAAACGGCATTCACAGAATCATACCAATCCTGATCCAGTTCCAAGGCCTTTGCTGCCGCAAGTTGCATTGGCAAAAACATTCCACTATCCATATTACTTTTAAAGCGAAGCACCTCTTCAATTCTTTCTTTAGCACCTGATAGCATTCCAATTCTCCAGCCAGCCATATTATGGCTTTTACTTAAAGAATTTAATTCAATTACCACTTCTTTTGCTCCTTCAATACTTAACAAACTCATTGGCTCATCGTTCAATATAAAACTGTAAGGATTATCGTGGCAGATAAGGATATTATGCTTTTTTGCAAAAGCAATTAATTGCTTAAACATTTGCTTATCCGGCAATTGACCCGTAGGCATGTGTGGATAATTTACAAACATTAAACTCACTTTCTCCAAATCAATTTTTTCTAATTCTTCAAAATCCGGAAACCAGTTATTTTCTTTTTTAAGCGTATAGGCCTCCACGGTAGCTCCTGCAATTGTTGCCGCACTTTTGTAAGTAGGATATCCTGGATTTGGAATTAAAATTATATCGCCTTCATTTATATAAGTCATACACACGTGCATAATTCCTTCTTTACTTCCTATTAATGGAAGTATCTCAGTATCTGCATTCAACTCTACCTTATACCATTTTTGATACCACCTGGAAATAGCATTTCTAAGAACAGGGCTTCCTTTATAACTCTGGTAAGCATGATGGGTGGGCTTCGCAGCTTCCTCCTGCAAAGTTTTAATAACATCAGGATGAGGAGGAAGATCGGGGCTGCCAATACCCAAATTGATCACTTGCTTCCCGGCCTTATTCATTTCATCAATCTGCCTTAATTTTTGAGAAAAATAATATTCTTCAATTCCGTTCAAACGCGAAGATGTTGTCCCCAACTTTCCGGAGGAGATATTAGTGTTCTTCCTGCTATCTGATTTATTGTCCATTTTTTATTATTTGCTTAGAGGGTTAGGATTTGATTTCCCATTTTTATAAATACCATACACTTTAACATCCGCGGTAATTGGTTTTATATTTTTCAAAACATTATGTAATTGTTCAAGATTGGTGAATTCACAATCAGCATGAAACGAATATTTCCAATCACTTCCCGGTATAGGCATAGAT
>DATCMY010000112.1:0-1683 GCA_036565505.1 Hanamia sp. | reverse complement strand
TGAAGCTATCCTTAAATAAAGGTGCCAAAGTAAAAATTTGTGGAAGCTGTGCCGAAGCAAGAGGATTGAAAAATATACCATTGGTTGAAGGTGCAGAAATCAGCACCCTTGCCGAACTTACCAACTGGGTGGTTGACAGCGTATAAGGTATTAACATTTTAAGAAAAGAACGAATGAAAGAAAAGTCAATAGCCGGTAGATTTTGGGTCAACTGAGGGAGGAAGAAAAATGAAAGAGGCTAAAATCTACTCTTTCCAATATTGATGCTGATCATTACGATAGCTGGTTTGACAGACATCCAGCATTATTTCACAAGGAACAAAATTGTAGCAATAAAGCAATCAAATTAATATGCGCTATAGACAATCCGGAATGCCGGCAGAAGATACATGGGAAGCCTTTTATTCTCCAAAAGAAATTTTAATACAATTAGGGGTAAATTCATTTATCAAAAATTATATGGAAATTGGCTGCGGGTATGGAACATTTTTATTCCCTGCATCCGATTTGGTTAGTAATAAAGCTATCGGTATAGATATTGACAATGGTATGATTGATGTGTGTAAAACTAAAATATTGCATCAGCAAAAAAGGAACATTGAATTAATTTTAGGTGACATTACCCAAATTGAAACACTGAACAGGATAAAGAAATTTGATCCCATTGATTTTGTTGGGTTATTCAATATTTTACATTGTGAAAATCCAATTAATTTATTACAGGGAGTCTATGATGTAATTTCTTCAAATGATAAATTAGGAATAATCCATTGGAACTATGAAAATACACCCCGTGGCCCCACATTGGATGTTAGACCAAAAAAAGAAAGTATTATTGAATGGTGTCAATCAGTCGGTTTTGAATTAACCGGAACTTTTGATTTCAGACCTTATCACTTTGGATTATTATTTAAAAAAATATAAAAAAGGAAAGTACTTATTTTTAATGATGCCCGAACTCCCACAATCCGATGGTTAAAAACCATATAGTATTAACTATTTTAAGAAAAACCGAATGAAAGAAAGAGGCGATATTCCGTTACTGTTAAACAAAGATTATTCTTCACCTTCCGTATTCCTGCCTGAAAATTTATTAAGAGAAGCCAGAAGGCAGAAATCTATTTCCGATTGCCCCGTGCCGGAGATTTGCGTTTTAGATCCTGATGGGGATTTGGCAGATTACTTACTCCAAAAAGGTGAAGCCATAAAAAATAAATGCTGGGCCTGTTATCATTCAAATTTGTATAGCTTTAAAATAGAAGGTATAGAAATAGGAATCATTCCCTGCATTGTGGGTGCTTCTTATGCCGTACTGGTAGCCGAGCAATTATTTGTATCGGGTTGCAAATACCTTATCAGTATTACATCGGCAGGTATCATTGGTAATCCATCATCCAACAAAAGATTTGCCTTAATTACTGAAGCTATCAGGGATGAAGGTACTAGTTATCATTATTTGCCACCTGATTTTCCTTCCATTTTACCTCAAACCTTTTACAAAAAACTGGCTGTTGTTTCAGCAGTCGGTAATTGCCCATACTTTGAAGCCAAAAGCTGGACAACAGATGCACCGTATAGAGAAACCCAAACAGCAATTTCAGCAATGGAAAAAATAAATGTCTATTGTGTGGAGATGGAAGCATCTGCTCTTTATGCTTTTGCAGCAGCAAAAAAGAATAATGT
>DATCMY010000111.1:0-10462 GCA_036565505.1 Hanamia sp. | reverse complement strand
TAATTACTGTTGACAGGAAATTAAGTAATGATAAATTTGTACAGAACGCTAAACCGGAAGTGATCGCGCTGGAAAGAAAAAAGAAAGAGGATGCCGAAACAAAAATCGGAATTATCCAACAAAGTCTTTCTTCTTTAGAATAGATCAAAAACGATATAAAATCCTGTCATGAAATGAACATGATTGCCAACAAATCACACATGGGAAAGAATGTTCTTGCAATTATGGAGTTCCATCTGTCCTTTAAAAAAATAAAAAAAATCAGATGAAATCATTAAAATACCTGCTTTTCCTTTTTATCTTTTCAACAAGCGTATTATTTTCTTTTGCACAGGAAAAACCCATCATCACAAAAGTGGCGAAATTTAAGCCGCCCATTGTTAAAACTTTCCTTGGAAATAATCAAAATGGAGATTCCGTTGAACTTGCAAAAGCATCCCGATTAATAGCACTTCCATTGCAAATAAAGGATAATAAAAATAATGAGTATGCAATAGATTCTTACCAATTTTTATACCGTCAAAAAGGGTATCTTCAGGACGAAGAAACTGGTAAAGTAAAAGTGGTATTTACTATTAAATCGGATCGTTTTTTCAATACCCCACTTCCTGAATCCTGGGTAAATAGTTTAAAAAATGTTTTTCAGAAAGATGAACAATTGTATTTTTTTGACATAGTTGTAAAGGATAAAGAAGGGAGAAGATTTTTTGCGCCCGAATTAAAAATAACTATTAAGTAAATGATTGCTTTAAAATCTGCAGGAATAAAGGACCTGGAAGTTATTCATCAACTCGCCTACGAAATATGGCCTTCTGCCTACAGTGAAATTTTATCTGTAGAGCAATTGGAATATATGCTTGAAAAGTTCTATTCACTTCCTTCCCTTCAACACCAGGTTACGGTTTTACACCATCAATTTATATTGGTTAAAGAAAATGATATCGCAATTGGATTTGCTTCTTTTTCACCTCATAAAGATGATCCTGCCGTATATCATCTCAACAAAATATATGTGCTTCCCCAGCAACAGGGAAAAAACATTGGCAAACAGATCCTGGATTATGTTATTGACCAAATAAAAATAGACGGCGCCACATCACTTCAGCTTAATGTAAACAGGAATAATACGGCTTTATATTTTTATGAAAAACAGGGATTCAAAATTATCCGTGAAGAAGATATTGATATTGATCAGGGATATTTTATGAATGATTATGTGATGGAATTAAGTATTTCAAACTGGACTTACCATTAAGCAAACACAGCTACCCTTCCAAAATAAATTTTCGCATCATATTCAGCGCCATTATTGAAGTTACCTCAATATTTTTAGGACGTTCAAACCGAAGATGAATTTTTTGCGCAACATATTTCTCTTTATTACCAACAGCAATCCAAACAGTACCAACGGGTTTATCCGGTGTTCCACCACCCGGCCCCATAATTCCTGAAACCGCGATTCCATAATCAGTATGCATCCTATTTAAAAGGCCTTTCAACATTTCTACAACTGTTTCTTCGCTAACCGCACCATAATTATTAAGTGTTTGATTCTTTACATCAAGTAAGGTTTCTTTTACTTCATATGAATAACTTACGATGCTTCCTTCATAATAAGCAGATGAACCGGCAACAGAAGTTATGAGGCTGGCGATAGCACCACCAGTGCAGCTTTCCGCAGTTGAGATCGTCTTCTCATTATTCAATAATAATTTTCCCAAAACAACCTGCATCGTTTCATCTTCATCAGTAACCATATATTTTTTTACGAATTCCTTTAATTGATGAAACTGTTCATCTATTACTTTTTGCGTAGCAATTTTATCAAAACCTGATGTGGTTAACCTTAACCTTACCATTCCATAATTTGGCAAGTAAGCGAGTTTAATTTCTTCGGGTAAATTGCCTTCAAAATCGGCTATCATTTCTGCTAGTGCAGATTCGCCAATACCAGCCGTAAGTATCGTTTTGTGAATAATAACCGGCAATGTAAATTGTTCCTTTAAATAAGGAATTACCTCATTCATTATTCCCTGCATTTCGTAAGGCACACCCGGCATGCTTATAAATATTTTCCCGCCTTTTTTAAAAACCATTCCCGGTGCTGAGCCTCTTTTGTTTTGAATCACCTCGCATACATCAGGCACTTCTGCCTGCGCCAGGTTTACATTACTTACCGGTTTTTTATAAACTTTTTCAAATAAATATTTTACGTTTTCCAATGCACCATCATTGACAATCATTTTACCATCAAAATATTTACAAAGAAGTTCTTTGGTAATATCGTCTGAAGTAGGGCCTAAACCACCGGTCAGTAAAATAACATCCGCTTCTTTACTTTCCATATCGAGTGCATGCCACATATCTTCAGCACTATCGCCAATGGCAATTCTTTTTTTTACATCAATCCCAATTTGATTTAATCTTTGAGCCATCCATGCACTGTTAGTGTCAATTACCTGCCCTATCAGCAACTCGTCGCCAATGGTAATTATAGTAGCATACCTATTTTTCATGGCGCAAAATTAAATGTTTCCCTTTTCTATTTTTTGATTTTTGTTTGGCTAAGAATGAAACATTTTTATACTAACCTTGCAATTATTTTATTTTTATCTTTCAGGATCTTCAACTTTAAATATTTTAGTATTGAAAAAATTACTGGTATCCTTCTTTTTATTAATTGCAATTAATGTAGAGGCTCAACACATCAACGAATCTTTTAATTCTGCTTTTAAAAAATTTGCAGGCGATCCTTCATTTTCACATTCAACGATAAGCCTTTTTGTAATAAATACTACAACAGGCAAAACTGTAACTGATGTAAATAGCAATATCGGCGTAGCTCCGGCTAGTTGCCAAAAAGTAATTACGGCAACCACAGCTTATGAATTATTAGGACATGATTATTCTTACAAAACCACCATTGGCTATACTGGTAAAATTGTAAACGGAATATTAAATGGCAATATCATCATAAAAGGTAGCGGCGATCCCACTTTAGGCAGTTGGCGCTATCAACAAACCAGGGAAGAAAATATTATATCCACATTTAAAGAAGCCATTTTGAAGGAAGGCATTAAAGAAATTCATGGAAATGTGCTTGCTGATGAAAGTTTATGGAATGGTGAAGCCACACCCGATGGATGGATATGGCAGGACATCGGCAATTATTATGGTGCTGGTGCGAGGGCGATTAACTGGCGCGAAAATCAATATGATTTATATTTAAGATCAGGAAAAAATATCGGGGATGCATTAGAAGCTGAAGGGACAAAACCAACTTATGTAAATGGATTGAATCTGAAAATAATGGCAACATCCGCTTCGAAAGGCAGCGGGGATAACAGTTATATTTATATGCCGCTTAATGATTCATTTAGTTATGTAAGAGGAACCATTCCGGTAAATGAAAATCACTTTCCCGTTTCAGGTGCTATGCAGCATCCTGCTGTTCAACTGGCTTTAACCCTTGAAGCCGCGCTGAAGAATTTGCCCATAGAAAAAATTGCTGCTGATTACCCGGGAGTTCAGAAAAACGAAGAACCGGTGAAGGTTTTTTATACCTATTCCTCCCCTGTTCTCGACAGTATTATGTTTCATTTTTTGAAACGTAGCATCAATTTATATGGTGAATCTTTGATCAAAACATTGGGTTATGAAATAGCCAAAACCGGCGCAACTGATAGCGGGGTCAACGTGATAAAAAGGTTTTGGAAAAATAAAAGTATTGAGCCCTCAGCTTTAAATATTTTAGATGGCAGCGGCCTCTCGCCCGCCAATCGCGTTACCACCCAAACATTAGTAACGGTAATGGAATATGCGAAAAAACAAAAATGGTTTCCTTCATTTTATTATGCCCTGCCCGAAATAAATGGCATTAAAATGAAAAGCGGATCTATTAATGGTGTTGCGTCTTATACAGGTTATATTAAAAGCAAAACAGGAGATGAATATACTTTTGCTTTTGTCATTAATAATTACAATGGCAATGGCACTGAGGTGAGAAAGAAGATGTGGAAATTGCTGGATGTATTGAAATGATTATTCCCTTTTAAAAAATAAATGAATTATAAGATTTAGATTTATCACTATTTATTCAACATTCATCCATTTAAAATTATCAAAATGTCGACCCAGAATTTTAAAAACCATACACGTATTGTTCCCGGTTATCATTATTTGCTTTATTTAATTCTTCTGGCAAGCCTTGTGATATCTATCTGGAATATGGCCAGGGCCTATCATCATCATTCAGGGAGGCTTGTAGCAGTAGCAATTTTCGGATTAACGATCGCTGCTATTTTGCTTGCCTGGTACACGAGGGCGTTTGCTCTTGTGGCGCAGGATCGTGCCATCAGGGCAGAAGAAAATTTAAGACATTTTGTATTGACCGGAAAATTGCCCGACAGCAGGTTAACACTTCAACAGTTGATCGCTTTGCGGTTTGCAGAAGACACCGAGTTTACTTTATTAGCTGAAAAAGCAGCTAATGAAAATATGGCGCCTAAAGCCATAAAAAAAGCCATTGTAAACTGGAAAGCAGACGAGCACAGGGTTTGAGGCTAGAAAGTTATAATTGACAAATCAGTCAAACCAGCACTTTTACTATTGTAAAAAAGTAATTTTACTATTATTACAGCTCGTTTAATTACTATCTAAACAGTATAATCATTAGTTACAAAATTAAGCAGTACTGCTCTTGTGCAGGGTACTGCGGCTTTATATCTTTGTACCAGAAGTTGATTGATGTTCAACAAACATTAATCAAAAATCCAAATCCATTGAAAAGAACCGTTCCTTAATCCAGGAAAAACCAATAATCCGATATCAATCAACTTCTTTTTTTTTGAATTCAATGCCTTAGAAAAATACTAATCCCAATGAAAACCAGGTTATGAAAATGGCCTACGAATTTTAACCCTGAAAAAACCACAGACCCCAGGATTAAATCATTAAAGGACTTCTGCACTCATCTGCAGAAGTTTTTTTATTTTAGGTTACATGTTATACCATCTTGATTTAATAAGTAGGCCAAAGGACTACGTTGAAATCTTAGATGGTATTATGCCGATAGAAAAAGGCATTGGACTATGTGATGGTATAATCGGCGTTATCCGCTTAATAAACTGAAAAAGTAGTTTTACTATCACTTCCCGTCGTTAAATTACTAATCAAACAGTAAAATCATTAGTTGTAAAATTAAGCAGTACTGCTCTTGTGCAGGGCATTGCTGCTTTATATCTTTGTACCAGAAGTTGATTGATGTTCAACAAACATTAATCAAAAATCCAAATCCATTGAAAACGAAATGTTTCCTTTAATCCAGGAAAAACCAAAACAAAAATCCGATATCAGTCAACTTCTATTTTTTTTAAATTCAATGCCTTAGAAAAATAATTGTCCCAATGAAAACCAGGTTATGAAAATGGCCTACAAATTTTAACCCTGAAAAAAACCACAGACCCCAGGATTAAATCATTAAAAAACTTCCGCCTTAATCATGCGGAAGTTTTTTATTTTAAGCTATAATGTATCAAAAAAGGAATTGGTTAAACCCCTTCCCTTTTCTTAAAAAATTAAATAAGTAAGAGTCTTTTTTAACCTGAATTCGGGTTAATATGGTGATGGACTAATGCAGGTCCATCCTCCATCTACAATTAAACTTTGCCCGGTAATATGCCTTGCTTTGTCTGATACAAAAAATAAAGCTGTATCGGCTATATCCGTAACAGAGGCCGGGCGTCCCATTGGAGTTAGCCTTGACCATATAGCTGCATATTCTGGATCGTCTAATGTTCGTTCAGTTAAAGTAGCACCTGGTGCAATAGTGTTTACATTAATTTTATATTGTGATAGTTCTATTACTAAATTTTTCGCCAGCATTTCCAAAGCAGCTTTGCTCATGCCATAAGCTGCGAGATCTTTGTGTGCCTGGTGCCCTGTCACTGATGATGTGAATAACAAGGAACCGCCAGATTCCTGCCTTTTCATTTGATTGGATGCTGCCTGCGCTAAAAAGAAAGTGCCTCCTAAATTAACCTGCATAACCCTGAAAAAGGACTCGGGTGTATAAGTAAAAAAATCTCCAAATAAGGTAATACCTGCATTAGCGATTACTATATCCAGTTGACCAAATTGCCCGACTGCGGTATCAACCAATTTTTGAATAAATACTGTATCGCTGGAATCGCCCGCAAGAGCGATGCAATTACCGCCAGTATCCTCAATGATGTGTTTCACCGCATTCTCCGCTAAAGTTTGGTTCAGGTCATTTAAAATAACATGTGCTCCCTCCTTTGCAAGATTACGGCATATCTCAAAACCAATACCCTGGCCAGCTCCTGTTACTATTGCTACTTTATTTTTAAAGGCCATAACAATCATTTTATGGTGAATATTGAATAGTGAGTGGTGAGTTGCTTACTGACTACTCACAACTCACTTTACTAATGTGAATCTCTTGCAACTTTACTTCCAGAACCTCCTTTCAAAAAATCCATGTCAGCACCCAGGTGCGCCTGCTCCACATGAGTTTGGTACAAATGCACATACCCACGTGGCTGAATCTTTTCAGTTTGTTTCCATGCAATCTTGCGTGCAGATAATTCATCTTCAGAAACTTCCAATTGCAATGTTCTGTTGTGTGCATCCAGACTAATTATATCTCCATTTTGAACTAAGGCCAATACTCCTCCAACAGCAGCTTCAGGTGATACATGAAGCACCACCGTTCCAAACCCTGTACCACTCATCCTTCCATCGGAAATACGCACCATATCTGTAACTCCCTGCTCCAGCAATTTTTTAGGCAATGCCATATTACCTACTTCAGCCATACCGGGATATCCTTTTGGCCCGACATTTTTTAATACCATAATACTATCCGCATCAATAGCCAGTTCAGGGTCGTCTATGCGCTCATGATAGTCTTCTATGTTTTCAAAAACAACTGCTTTCCCTGAATGCTTTAATAATGCCGGACTTGCAGCCGAAGGCTTTATTACCGCACCGTTGGGTGCCAGGTTCCCTTTCACTACCACAATGCCAGATTCAGGTTTGAAAGGTTCCTCCATGGTGCTTATTATATTTCGGTTAAACACTTCAGCAGCAGCGCAATTTTCGCCCAAGGTCTTGCCATTTACCGTTATCACATCATTATGAATAATGGTAGCCATTTCCTTTATTACTGCAGGTAACCCTCCTGAATAATAGAGGTCTTCCATATAGTTTTCACCGGAAGGTTGTATGTTGGCAAGTAATGGAATATTTTGCGAGTATTTATCAAAATCATCTATGTCCAGTTCAACGCCTATTCTGCCCGCAATAGCCAGTAAATGAATCACGAAATTGGTTGATCCCCCAATCGCTGCATTTACCATGATGGCGTTTTCAAATGCCTTCCGGGAAAGAACTTTAGATAATGTCAAATCTTCTTTTACCATTTCTACAATACGTCTTCCGGATAATTGTGAAAGCACTTTACGGCGCGCATCCGCTGCCGGAATGGATGCGTTATCAGGTAATGATAAACCTAAAGCTTCAACCATAACAGCCATAGTAGAGGCTGTGCCCATTACCGCGCAATGGCCTTGTGTACGTGCCATACAGGCCTCAGCTTCTAAAAACTCTTCTGCTGTTATTTGTCCTAATTTATGCGCAGCATCAAAACGCCACACATCAGAAGTGCCAATGTCTTTTCCTTTCCAATGCCCTTTCAACATTGGGCCTCCGGAAATAACAAGAGTTGGAATATTTACACTGCATGCGCCCATTACCAATGAAGGTGTTGTTTTATCACAACCACAAAGCAATACAACTCCATCAACAGGATTGGCACGAATAGATTCTTCCACATCCATGCTTACAAGATTCCTGTAAAGCATAGCAGTAGGTTTAATCAATGTTTCGCCAAGTGACATCACGGGGAACTCGACAGGAAAACCACCAGCTTCCAGCACACCTTTTTTTACGGCTTCAGCAAGATCACGAAAATGCGCATTGCAGGGCGTGAATTCGCTCCAGGTATTGCAGATACCAATTACAGGTTTGCCTTCAAACATATCAGCAGGAATGCCCTGGTTTTTCATCCAGGCACGATAGATAAAACCATCCTTGCCTTTACGTCCAAACCAATCGACACTTCTCAATTTATTTTCTTCTATCACTTCTTATTTAAGTTTTAAAAGTATTTGGGATTAAGAAATTTATTCTTGCCAATCCTTAAAGAAATTATATAAATATCGTATCAAAGCCAATCCCATTATTTTCATCTTCATTTAACCCAAGTCTTATCCCTTTTCTTAAAATGTATATTGCCATCATAACTAACAGGCACCTGTAAATAATGCAGATGCTTGAGAACGACATTCTCACAGGTAAAATAGCCCGGCAAAATAAGCTCTTTCAACATTCTGAATAATGGGTTGGAGCATTGGCTTCTTTGTAGGGCTGATACTCTTTTTACTCGTTGTATAGTTCGGTTAATATGGTTTCGCTTTTCAATGTGCAACTATCCCCAGGTTTTTGTGCCCTATTTTTCCTCAATTATCTCATTCGGTTTAGAGATTCTATACATAATGATCTTCTGATACTCAAGGGTTACAACCATCTCTGAAGGTTACTGTATTAAAATTCCCTATATCCTGAAGTTCCAGCCTGCTTAGTTAAAATAGAAAACTAACATCAGCCGCTGAAGTATTTGACTTACAGATCTGGATGAAAAGATCACCTATTATCACTATAACTCCCAATAAACAACCTTCTATTGAATTGCCTTTCTTCTATTTATCATTCTCTTAAAGGTTAAAATAAATTGATCTATCAATTTATTTTCTTTAATTCAATGGCCTGACCAAATTTCATTGCCTACAACTTTATCATCTATATTATTTTAATCAAACCGGCATGTTCGTATTTCTCGACATTTTTTTGCTTTAACTCTGAAAAAAACTCCCTAAACTTTGTCTGGAATTATAATATGAATTGTTTTCATTTCTCAAAGATACAATGCAAAAACAATTATACGCAAATTGAAAAATTCAAATTCCAACTATAAAAATGTATTTATACTGCTTGTTATATAGTAATACTCCTATTTAACTCATTCGTTTATTTAATTACTATCTAAAAAATAAATAAAGTAGTTAAATAATTTATTTATAATTAAAGGCGATTGGGATCATTATATGGCAATTTAATGCGTGTACGCATTTTTGTTATCTTAAAGGGGTTGGCTGCGGTACGACTTCTTTTAATGTTTGATAAATAATAATTTATTTTTAAGAACATTGCTGGCTATAAGGCTTTGCATCTGCAATTGGCGATTGAATTAAATCCTAAAGATTCTGATGAAATTTCATTTTGTAACGTTTCAAAAATAAAAAAACAGGGAAAGTAAAAACAATCCCCGGACGTGTTTACAACACAATTATGAGAAAATATTCAATATTTTACTTTTCTTAAAAAAATTATGAGCATCCAATACAAGATAATTTCCCTATCTCTCCTACCCTTCCGGATTATCTTACTGATTTCACTATGTCCAAAGCATCTTTGGTGAGTGTTTCAATTTTCGCATAATTCTTTTCTTCCAGCAATTGCTTGCTTATTAATTTGCTTCCCATCCCTACTGCGCTCACGCCTGCTTTGAACCAGTCCGCTATATTTTCTTTATCTAATGAAACCCCGCCTGTTGGCATAAACATTAAATCAGGAAACAACGCTTTTATGGCACTCATAAATTCAGGCTTTAAAATATTCCCTGGGAATAGCTTGATCATTTTTGCGCCCATATTTTCTGCATGGATAATTTCCGTAGGTGTCATGCATCCCGGCACCCAAAGCATATTATTTTTATCAGCAACTTCCGCGACTTCTTCAATAAGGCCCGGGCAAATAATAAAATCTGCTCCCACATCGATAAATGTTTGCGCCATAACGCCATTTTTTATGGTACCGATTCCGAGATACATGCCTTTTAATTCCGTACCACATAATTCTCGCATTTTCTTAAAATTCCCTAAAGCAGCTTCACCACGATTGGTGTATTCAACTGTCCTTATTCCGGCATTGTATAATGCTCTTAAAACCTGTAAGCTAACTTCAGTGTCCTTATAAAAATAAAGTGGCAAAATTCCCTGTTCAGGAATCAAACGTAATAATTCATTCTTCTTGTCCATATAATATTTTTGAAATGACCTTTAATTCCAAATTATATTTTAACCTTTATTACCATCTTCTTGATCTCATCTTCCCCAATCATCGGCGCATGCACATCTTCAGGAAAAAAGATGTCAAACTGGTTATTGGTTAATTGAAAATGCATGTCCGGTGCATCATTAAAAAATACAACATCTTTCTCCGGATTATATTCAACTTTTTGGTGAGTGCAGTCATGCCGTGGTTTCCAGCCAATCTGCTCTTTTCCATCTATGCAAAGTTGTATATCAATGTGTTTATCATG
>DATCMY010000110.1:0-10083 GCA_036565505.1 Hanamia sp. | reverse complement strand
TTGTTTCCTCTCTAATCGTTTCAACCTTTGGTTTATTTAGATTTTTTTCTGTGACAAGAGCAACATTTTTTTCTTTTTCAGGATTTTCATTTATGGCAACAGAAGGCTTTTCGGGGGTTTTTACTTTTTCTATTTCTTTCTGGGGTCGGGCAATAACCGGATTAGTTTTTATTTCTTCTTTAGCCATTACACTCTTTGGGTTAGTTTGATCCTTTTCTACTTCAGCCACATTATTTTTTTGTTCCGGATTTTTTTTATTTATGGCAATCAATGTTTTTTCCTGGCTTTCCGCTTTTGCTAATTCATTAGGAGGATTTGGTGCAGGCAAGAATGAAAGTTTATCGGAAAGCCCCATTTGATCCAACTTTTTTACAATCAATGTTTCTCTTATTTTCTTTTTCCTTTGGAGAAAAATAGTACCTGTTAATGGGCTATATTCTTTTGTAGGATTAGTATTCCACGATCCGCTCAAAACCCCGGTACTATCATTTTCAGAAAATGTAAGTTTGGAAAATGTTTTTACGCCTTTTGCAGGAGGTTCATTGTAATTATTGTAAATTAACTTTTCGTCTTCTACAAAAAATTCATCTTTCTTTTTTCTGATTTTTACAGCTTTTACACCAATATTTTTGATACTGTCAATAATAAAAATGGTGTGAGAATAACCACTAAGTTTGCCATTATATTCATTTATAGCCAGCTCATAGGGTATATATTGTTTTGTAGTGTCGTTATACAAAGTGCCCACCCATACGCCGGAAATATCCTGTGCAAAAAGTTGTAATGGTAAAAGAAAAATTATAAATAGGAATTTCATTGGTTTGGGGATTATGTTCAACCTGTTATTTGATTATTAATCAGGAAAACTGATCTGCATTATTAATATCAACGTTTTCACAGGTTATTTTATTCAAAAGGGTTTGAATATTTTCCCTGTTATACAATCCTTTGGTATAAAGTTTATCGTAATACTGCATTAATATTGAAAAGCTTTCCTTTAAATTATTCTCCAACAAAAAATTAATGGCATTTTTGGTTTCAAGGCCGCCAAGTTTTTTTTGAATTTTCATAATGGAAGTTACCAATTCTTTTTTATCAAATATCCCATAGGTGGATACTATATAATTTATGCGTTCTTCAATAGGGATTTCCAAAAAATACAATTTACTGTTGCGCATCTGTTCCCATAATGTTTTGGGAATATTTACATGCCCAATATGCCTGCTTTCATCCTCAACCCAAATTTCCGTCTTTTCGTTTTTCGTAGCTTCTTCGCCGTTAATTTGATTACTTTCAATTTCAATATCGGTTTTCCATAATTCAATTGCGAGTAAGTTTTCAAACATTTCCTGTGTTGGTTGTGGCTTTTCTCCTAATGAACCAAATGCAGAACCTTTGTGATTGGCCAGCTTTTCCAGATCGATTATTATTTTCCCCTTTCTCTGCATTTCTTTTAAAACATCTGTTTTCCCTGACCCCGTATAGCCGCCTAATATTTTTAAATGATACGTTTTTTCAAATTGGGCCAGCGCCCAATTTCGAAAAGATTTATAACCACCTTTTAATAAATAGACTTTATACCCATAAAGATTTAAAAGCCATGCTACCGCTTCGCTTCGCATTCCTCCACGCCAACAGTGAATAAGAACACCCCCAACCCCAGAAGTAGGAGAAGAAAAAGAACCTTTATTCTTTGACCAATCGCTTATAATCTCTGCTACTTCCCCGGGAATTATTTTCATTTTTTCAGAAAAATAATTCAATCCATGATTCACGGCGGCCTTTCTGCTTTCCTGTTTATAAGCTGTGCCAATAATTTTTCTTTGTTCATCTGTAAACAAGGGCAATGCGAATGCTCCGGGAATATGGGCATCAAGGTATTCGCCCGGACTTCTTACATCAAGTACAGGGAGCTCTTTAGAAAGTTGTAAAAATTTTTCTATATTAATTTGCTCAATTGGCATTTTACAAATTACGTTATTGTTAAAACAAAAAACCACCGTATGTAACAGTGGTTTATTATATTTTTAAAAAATACTCTTATCCGTTCATTGAAGTTAGGAATTCCATATTATCTTTCGTACCCTTCATATTTTTCATCAGAATATTGATGGCTTCTTCCGGATTCATATCGGCCATGTGATTTCGTAAAACCCACATACGTTGCAGTACATCTTTATCCAATAACAAATCATCACGGCGTGTTGAAGAAGAAACGATATCAATAGCAGGGAATATTCTGCGGTTAGACAATCTTCTGTCAAGCTGAAGTTCCATATTACCGGTTCCTTTAAATTCTTCAAAAATTACTTCGTCCATTTTACTTCCGGTATCTACCAGTGCCGTAGCAATAATAGTAAGTGATCCGCCATTTTCTATTTTACGTGCCGCGCCAAAGAACTGTTTTGGTTTTTGCATCGCATTGGCTTCCACGCCACCTGATAAAACTTTCCCGCTTGCGGGAGAAACGGTATTATGCGCACGAGCTAAACGTGTAATACTATCCAGTAAAATCACCACATCATGCCCACATTCTACCAGGCGTTTTGCTTTTTGCAAAGCCATGGTACTTACTTTTACATGTTTTTCTGCCGGTTCATCAAAAGTAGAAGCGATCACTTCCGCTTTTACACTGCGTTCCATATCTGTTACCTCCTCAGGCCTTTCATCTACCAGCACGATCATCAAATAACACTCGGGGTGATTAGCGGCGATCGCATTGGCTATCTCTTTCAGTAACATGGTTTTACCGGTCTTGGGCTGAGAAACGATCAATCCACGCTGACCTTTACCTATCGGGGTAAATAAATCAATAATCCTTGTAGAAAAATTGTTGGGAGTTAAAAACAAATTCAGTTTCTCAAACGGAAATAACGGTGTCAGGTAATCAAATGGTACACGGTCGCGAACTTCATCCGGTCCTTTTCCATTGATGGTTTCTACTTTTAACAGTGCAAAATATTTTTCACCTTCCTTTGGCGGACGAACAGATCCATAAACTGTATCCCCTGTTTTTAAGCCAAATAATTTTATTTGAGATGGAGATACGTAAACATCATCAGGAGAAGAAAGATAATTATAATCGCTGCTTCTTAAAAAACCATACCCGTCCGGCATCATTTCCAAAACGCCTTCGGCTAAAATGATACCGTCAAATTCTATATTGAATACAGGTTCTTTTTTTTGTGGAAAAGGTTTTGGACGATGTTGATGCCCGATATTTGAGGTAGGCTGAGATGTTTCTTCATCATCCTCCTCCTCTTCCTCTTCTCCCATATCTTCCTGATCTTCATTTTTAAGCAATTCGATCAATGCAGGTGCAATTGTTTTTGGATCGGCCAATAGCTCAGGTTGGTAGTAATTACCGTCTTTCTGCCCATCCAGATCTTCCTTATCAAATAAACTTTTTGATTTTACAGTTTCCTCTTCCGCATGTTTTTTAATTACCTTTTTCTTTTCTTCCGGTTTTTTTAATTTAACTTCTTTTTCTTCTACAGCAGGAATTTCTGCTGCGCTTTCCTGTTTGGCAACAGGCTTCACTATGCGTTTACGTTTAGGCTTTTCCGCAACGGTTTCTTTTTTTTCTGGAGATGTCATTAATGCTTGTTTATCAAGAATTTTATAAATTAATTCCTGTTTTTCTAATTTTTTCGCGTTTGTTATATTTTGTTGCTCAGCTATATCAAGCAACTCAGGAACGAGCATATCGTTCAGTTGTAAAATGTCGTACATATAGAGGCGTATAGATTAATAGTCAAGAAACACAATTGAAGTTGTAAAATCTATTTATTGATGTTTATAGTGGAATGGATTCTGTTAATACTGATATGATTGTAGCAAAAGGAAAACCAGTCAGCTTTTTTTCTAATGCAATATTACACCAAAATTGTAAAACAAGAAAAAAATTTCTTTTTGCAGCAATATTTAAAATACCGTCCCCTCATTTTAAAATTATCACTTAAACCCTCATAAAACAAGGAGCTTGCCAAAAATTTTGCCTTCTTACTTTATATTTGCGTTTATAAATAAAAGAAATGTTTAACAAAAGGAAACGTATTAAAGAGGTTTTAGACAGTGAAATACTCAATCAGAACATCACCGTTATGGGTTGGGTCCGCACATTTAGAAACAATCAGTTTATTGCACTCAATGATGGAAGCACCAATGCTAATTTACAAATAGTTCTTAGGCTGGGACAATTTGATGATGCACTCCTGAAAAGAATTACTACCGGAGCCGCATTAAAAATTTCAGGAGAAATTGTGCCTTCATTGGGAAAAGGACAAAAAGTAGAATTGAAGGCTGATACACTAGAAGTACTTGGCGACAGTGATGCGGAAAAATTTCCCCTTCAACCTAAAAAACACAGTCTCGAGTTTTTACGGGAGATTGCTCATTTGCGCTTTCGCACCAACACCTTTGGATCTATATTCAGAATAAGGCATTCATTGGCATTTGCTATACACAAATTTTTTAATGACAAAGGATTTGTTTACCTGCACTCGCCCATTATTACTGCTTCAGATGCAGAAGGAGCCGGAGAAATGTTTCATGTGACGGCCCTTGATCCGGAAAATCCTGCAAAAAATGAGGATGGTACCATTAATTATAAAGAAGATTTTTTTGGAAGGCCAACCAACCTGACTGTAAGCGGACAACTTGAAGCAGAATTGGCAGCCCTGGCATTAGGAGATGTTTATACTTTTGGACCAACATTTCGTGCAGAAAATTCCAATACAGCACGACATCTTGCAGAGTTCTGGATGATTGAACCTGAAATGGCGTTTTCAGATTTGGAAGATGATATGAATATTGCAGAAGAGTTTATTAAATACATCATTAAATATGCACTTGATAATAACAGGGACGACCTGGATTTTTTAGCAGCCCGGCTTTTGGAAGAAGAAAAACAAAAACCACAGCAGGAAAGAAGTGAAATGGGATTGATCGAAAAGCTGGAATTTGTAATCAACAATGATTTTGAAAGGCTCACTTACACTGAAGCCATTGAAATTTTGAAAGATTCTACTCCCAACAAGAAAAAGAAATTTCAATATTTAATTGATAAATGGGGAGTGGACCTTCAAAGTGAACATGAACGCTACCTGGTAGAAAAGCATTTTAAAAAGCCAGTTATACTTATCAATTATCCCAAAGAGATCAAATCGTTTTACATGCGCCAGAACGATGACGGGAAAACCGTAGCGGCAATGGATATTCTGGCTCCCGGAATTGGAGAAATTGTAGGCGGCTCACAACGTGAGGAAAGATTGGATGTTTTAGAAAAAAGAATGAAAGAAATGAATATCCCTGCGGATGAATTATACTGGTATTTGGACACAAGAAAATTTGGAACTGTTCCTCATGCGGGTTTTGGGCTTGGTTTTGAGCGATTGATCCTTTTTGTTACAGGAATGACTAATATCAGGGATGTAATTCCATTTCCAAGGTTTCCGAAGAATGCGGAATTTTAGCACCTTTATTTTTTCAAGAAAGCCTTGATCCTTGTCCCTACATTTTCCCTGATATTTTCATAAAAGAGATTGTAATCGGCGATATGATAATTTTTAATTTTTAGAAAAACACTTCCGAAAAATTTTGGCTTATTTCCCCATAATATATTTCCATGTATTTGTGCATGTTCCAAACCTGGTATTACTTTATTAAAATTGCGAAGTACTCCGCCTTTGTCTAATGATGCAGGAGCAAGCGCGGTGTCCATCGTCCAGGTAAGTGGATTTATTACGTAAGCTTTTTGTGTTTCTTTTTCTACAAACGGTGCTACATATCCTTCCTTAAAAGTGCGCCAGCCTATAAAACAACCGGTAGCCGTTGAATCAGCACAAGGTTTTAATTCAGAAAAATAATCAGTAAATACCGGCAGGCCAATTATGTAAGCGCAAACCAATTGCTTTCCCAACGGTTTACCTTCAAAAAATTCTTTAAGCAATTTGCCTGCATGCATAGTACCCTGGCTGTGCGAGGCAATAATAATTGGCCGGCCGTTATTGTAATGTTTCAAATAATATTCAAAAGCTTTTTTTACATCAACGTAAGCAGTATCCAAAGCGGCTTCGGATTTTACTTTATCTTCAGTATAAAAAGCCAAAAGGTTTGCCTGGCGGTACCTTGGCGAAAAAACACGGCAATATTTATTAAAGACGCTGGCCTGGTAAAGTATAGAAGAATTATCCGTTTTCTGATTCAATACTTTATTATCAATATCTGCATTCCACCCCATTGGTAATTTCATATCTGTATAAGTGGTGGGATAAATAAAAAAAACATCAGCAAGAGAATCTTTGACTTCTTTTGCCAAATCACGAGGCACATTATCTGACGGGTTTGGTTTGAAAGGATTGGCCGCCCAGTAATTTAAGTTGCTATAATCTGGTCTCCCGTCTTTACTTTTAAAATTATAATTTATTGATCTTGTATAAATTTTATGTGAACAGGACATCAACATTCCAAAAGAAAAAAAGAAAAAAACAATAACTAATCCATTGTATGAAAAATATCTTTTGTAATTTAACATGCTCAAATCTACAATCACTATTTAAAATTTAGAAATTTAAAAAGTATGACTATACCTGTAGTTGATTTATCGGATTTTAACAACGGAGATCCAATAAAAAAAGAGGCATTCATAGAGGAACTTGGAAAAGCTTATGAAAATGTAGGTTTTGTAGCTGTTAAAAATCACGGAATTTCTGAAGATTTGATTGCTGACCTTTATAAATATGTACAACAGTTTTTTTCTCTTCCCTCTGATAAAAAAAGAGCTTATGAAATTCCGGAACTTGCAGGGCAAAGGGGTTATACCTCATTTGGTAAAGAGCATGCAAAAGGTAGCAGCGCTCCTGATCTTAAAGAATTTTTTCAATATGGGCAGGTTGTTCCCTCCGGTCATCCTCTAAAACCTGAATACCCGGACAATGTAAGTGTAGATGAAATACCCGGATTTAATGAAACTTTTTTTAAGGCTTATCGTGCTTTTGAAAAATCGGGCAAATCGCTGCTTCAGGCGATCGCTATTTACCTGGGTTTAGCTGAACATTATTTTGATGATTTTGTAGAAGAAGGAAATTCAATTGTAAGAGCCATACATTACCCGCCAATAACTGTGGAACCCAAAAGCGCCATCCGTGCAGAACAACACGAAGATATAAACCTGATAACCTTGCTGGTAGGCGCTTCCGCAGGTGGCTTAGAAATTCTGACAAAGAAGAATGAATGGATTGGTGTTACTTCTTTGCCCGAACAAATTGTAGTGAACGTTGGTGATATGTTACAAAGGTTTACCAATAATAAATTGAAAAGTACAACACACCGGGTTGTAAATCCGCCAAGGGAATTGTGGCATACTTCCAGGTTTTCGATTCCTTTTTTTCTTCATCCAAAATCTGCAATGAGTTTATCAGCTTTGGAAAGTTGTATAGATGAACAACAACCAAAAGCTTACGATGATATTACTGCCGGAGAATATTTAGAGGAGCGATTAAGGGAAATTGGTTTGAAAAAATAAAAAAATAGGGCAAAGACTGGGATAAAAAACCGTTTGTGTTGAACTAGCTGTGAAGGAAGTATTTGCAAAATAAGTTCAGATTGGAAAATAAATAATCTCTCAATAAATTAAGTTTGCCCCGGCAATCATAAATATTTTATTTTTTTACATGGTACTGCACAGGCATATTCCTTTTTTAAAGGCAGTTTTTTATTATACTATTTCTGCTTTTGGCGGTCCGCAGGGGCATTTGGGAATGATGATGAAAACCTTTGTTGATAAACGAAGAGATGTTACAAGAGAAGAACTGATGGAATATGTGGCTTTTTGCCAACTATTGCCTGGAGCTTCTTCTACACAAACCATTACTCTTATTGGTTATAAAAGGGGTGGAGTACCTCTTGCAGTACTTACACTTCTTATCTGGATTTTGCCCGCCAGCATTTTAATGGGATTATTTTCTTTTCTTGTTTATTATGTAAATACTTATCATGTAAACCTTAATGTATTTACTTACATACAACCAATGGCTGTGGGATTTATAGCATTTGCCGCTTTCAAAATGTACAAGGTTTCTATTAAAAATACAATCACCTATATTATAATGGTGGTGGCTTTATTCGCCACTTATCTTTTCTTTAAAACCCCCTGGATTTTTCCTATTTTAATTGTTTTGGGAGGAGTAGTTACCAATTTTAGCGATAAACGAATTCCTGAAAAAGAAAATATTAGGCCTAAGCACATTAAATGGACCAATATCTGGTTGTTCATTCTTTTATTTATAATCCTGGGGTCTTTAAGTGAAACAGCGCGAAAACATGACTGGAAAGATAAAAGAGCCTTTAATCTTACTGAAAATACATATCGATTTGGCAGCCTGGTTTTTGGCGGCGGCGATGTGCTCATGCCTATGATGTATGAGCAATACGTTGTTCGTGAAAAAACAAAATACATGACCAAAGAAGAATATTTAACCGGTTGGGGATTAGTGCGAGCCATTCCGGGGCCGGTTTTTTCGGTTACATCCTATACCGGGGGAATGGTAATGAGGGATCTTGGGACCAAAATGCAATTGTTTGGTTGTATTATTGGCTGTATCGGAATTTTTTTGCCAAGTGCGCTACTAGTTTTATTTTTTTATCCGGTGTGGCACAATCTGAAAAAGTATGTGGTGGTTTTTCGATCGCTGGAAGGAATTAATGCAGTGGTGGTCGGCATAATGTCTGCCTCATCCCTTTATTTACTAAAAGATATTTCTATTACAGAACTGGACACCGTGAGTTTTGTCAACATATTTGTAATTATAGGTACTTTTTACCTGCTCACTTTTACAAAAATTCCTGCCCCTTTTATTGTGCTGGGTTGTTTGGCTGTTGGGTTTATCTTTTAATTGTTGGATTTATCTTTTAATAATAACAGGATAATACTCAAATACTTTTTAATTTTTACGCATATTTTAAATTTTCATTCTACCTTTTTACCAGTTTATACTTATTATCCTAATCCAATAATTCGTCGCTGATAATCCAATACGTATTATAAAAATAAAAATTGTAAAGCTATATATTTTACGATTTTCCAGGTAATTAATTTGACCTGAAAATATTGCCCAATAAGGGTTACCTCTTTAGTAATCTTAATGAAATACCCATACTCAAATGTTAAATTTTGTAACAAGTTTGTAATTTTTTTATAAGGCTGATTATTTAATTAACAGAATGTGTTTATATTACACACTAATTTAACACTTAACACTTTTTAATTACTTGATTATGAGAAAAAAACTTCTTCTTAGCAGTATTTTCATGCTATTATGCTTTCTGCAGACAATGGCACAAAATCGAACAGTAACCGGTACTGTAATTTCAAAAGAAGGTACTCCATTAGCTGATGCATCCGTAATTGTCGTGGGACAAAAAACCGGGGTAAGAACCGCTGATGATGGTACATTCACCATTAATGTCCCTGCAAAAGCAAAACAACTTCAAATCAGTTATGTAGGTTCGGAAACGCAAAAAGTTGATATCAGTGCAACTTCAAGCGTAACGGTTGTACTTGTAAGTTCTGCGCAAGCCCTTACAGATGTTGTTGTTGTTGGTTATGGATCTGTTCGGAAAAAAGATTTAACTGGCGCAGTTTCTTCTATTAAAGCCAAAGATTTTAACCAAGGCGTTATTAACTCGGCAGATCAGCTACTTCAAAATAAGGTGGCCGGATTGGAAGTTACCAATACAAGTGGACAGCCCGGTGCTGCTACTACTATCCAAATCAGGGGTACGTCTTCTATACGTTCCAGTAATAATCCACTTTATGTAGTGGATGGTGTTCCTCTTGATGGAGGAACTGCAAGACCTGATTTAGGAAATGCTTTTGGAAGCACTCCAAGTTCTGATCCGCTCTTATTAATTAATCCTTATGATATTGCCCAGATTGATGTGTTGAAAGATGCCTCTTCTACTGCCATTTATGGTTCAAGAGGTGCCAATGGTGTTATCATTATCACAACAAAAAAAGGCGGCTCTGGTCCAATGAAAATTGAAGCTGGTGTAAGTTTTGGCGCATTTGCAGGGTATATGAAG
>DATCMY010000109.1:0-4395 GCA_036565505.1 Hanamia sp. | reverse complement strand
ATCTAATAATGTTATCTCATGCATATTATAATTAATAGAATTGGGAATAGAACCGGTGTATAAAGGAATCGCTTGTTGAGCATAAACGTGGCTTTGTAAATTTATTATGCAAACAGATAGTATAATTATCTTCAACCACATTTTTTACTTTAGTTTTTTAAGGTTTTTTTAAAATCAGGTTTAATTTCCTTTTGGGCATTTTTTACATTGATATAATTATTAAGGTCTTTTAAGGCGATCACCTTGTAATGATTATTGTAGAGGTATTGCAAATATTTTTTAAATAATTCCGGGGGCGTAGTTACCCATGAATGCTCATAATCAGGAATGCCATGAAAAGTAAGAACAACAATCTTTCCATGCTTTGCCTGCTGAATAGCATTCATTATTTGCTCCTGATTATTTGCCGTAACGGCCCAACTGGGAACCAGGTAAGGATTGTCCGAAAGAGGATTGTATGCACGGCTGCCACCGGCACGGGCAAATATATATCCTGATTTGTTTAATGTTGCCAAAGCATTGGAATCAACATCATAACCGGGGTAGGCAAAGGTGACCGGTTTTCCTATTTTTAATGAGTCACATTTATCTTCAATATATTTCAATTGGTCTGTAAATTGCTGCTGGCTCATGCCGGTTACAGAAGCATGTGTATGAGTATGGTTGGCTACTTCAAAGCCCATTTTCCCTAACTGTTGTATCTGGTTCCAGGTCATATATTTTGTACTGTCATAAAAATTGGGTGGAAACTCACAAACAAAAAAAGTACCACCAAAACCATATTGTTTCAACAATGGCGCTACATAAGTATAGTGCGTCACCGGTGCATCATCAAAAGTGAGCACTACCAGTTTATCAGGAATGCTTTGCTTTAAAATTTGAGCATCGCTTTTAAAATAAGCACAGAATACCAATATAAAAACAATGATTTTTTTCATATTTTATTAATAATTTCTGATAGTACGTCTATTCCTGTTTTACGTAATTTTCCTTTTTAAATCGAAATCAATTACAGGTGTTTTTAACATAGTATAAAAAAGGCTTTCCTTCTATTTACTTGTTTCTTTCATACAAAATTTATTTTAGAGAATTGCCATACCCTACCAGAATTACTGAAATGATTATAGTAGCAATTCCAAAAAGTATTGTCATTCGTGTATGCTTGCTTACTCCTTTCCATTCTTTTAGTACAAAGCCCCACAGATTAGCTACTAATATAATGAAAGACATGTGCAGAATCCACGAGCTCGCTCCATTACCCAACTTACTTTCTCCCATGCCATAAAAGAAAAACTGAAGGAACCAAAGTGTTCCGGCCATTGCACAGAAAAGATAATTGCGGAAAAGTGGCGTTTTTTTATTGGTATAATCTCCAAAAGTTTTATTACGAATATTTAAGAACAGGGTCCAGATTAAGTTGGTGGTTAGTCCGCCCCATAATAATACTATGTAAATAACATTATTACGATATAAAAAATTACCAGTTTCTGTTGGATTAGCAGATTTCCACATTCCATTGGCTACATCAGCCATTTTAGAGCCCGCTTCGATTCCATAATTAAAACAAGCACTGAGAATGCCGGCGAGAATGCACACAATCAATCCTTTTACCAGGTTGAATTCTTTTACACTTTCTTTCTTTTTTTCCTCCGACAATTCCCGCTCTTTTAAAACCCCGGCTTTACCACAAATAAAAATACCGAGTAAACAAATTACCACGCCAATAAGTACAATCTGGCCCCATGAATTAGTAAGCAAGTCATTAAAAGTTGTCTTACCTGCCTGGGGATGAAAGTTGTAATAAATAGATGGAGCCAAAGCGCCGAATGCAGACGTAAAACCAAGCAACACAGAATTACCCAGGGACATTCCAAGATAACGCATACCGAGCCCATACATTAATCCGCCGATACCCCAAAGTACTCCCCAGAAGTAAGTCCATCCGAAGGTAGAAGCCGATGTTTGTGAAATGATTTCTGTAAAATGAGGAACCGTCAGCCACGCTGCAAGGGGTGGAATAATTAACCATGAGAAAAGACCGCCAACGATCCAGAAACTTTCCCAATGCCAGCCTTTTACTTTTTTGTAAGGCACGTAAAAGCTACCGGAAGCAGCGCCGCCGATAAAATGAAAGATTATCCCGAGTATTATTTGCATTGTTACGATTTGTTAGTTTCACTAAATTTATTTTACCAAAAGTTCTCCCTACAACTTTACAAAGCCATTTTTTTTCATCATAAAAAATTTTGCATCGATTCTTCTCTTGCCTGGAAGAACAAACAACGCCTTGCTCATCAGAATCTTTTTAATTTACTTCCTATCAACAGCTATTATTTGTACCGGGCCTAATAAACCGGAAGGCAACAATTTTGAATTGGCCTGGTAAAAGGGCATCGTGGTATAGGTGATCTTATTTATTACACCCGGCTGTTCATCGCCAATTAACCGGTTCACCCAAAGATTGGTTACTTTGATCACTAACGCATTTGCGCCCGGCTTTAATGCACTGCTTATATTCATACGAAACGGATATTTCCATAGAACACCAAATGATTTTCCATTCACGTTCACTTCTGCGAGGTTCTTCACATCACCAAGATTCAACCATAACTCAGCGCCTTTTTTAAACCAGTCTGAAGAAGCTGTAAAAGTTTTAGTATAAGTTCCTGTACCGGAAAAATATTTTACACCTGTATCTGTGTTATCAGTCCATGAACCCAGTTCATCCATTTTTATAGAAGCAGGCGCACCGCGGTCTTTTTGAAAACTAACGTTCCATGCGCCATTAATTGTTGCCAACTGCTTTACTTTAACAGCCGGTAATTCTACTGAAGTTTTTGTAGCCTTGTTTTTGAAAACTACAAACAATGCATCATTCGGTTCCAGGTGCAATTTCACTTTTGTAACACCATTAGCAATACTGTAGGATAATGGTTCAGTTTTACCGCTTTCTGCAAACCACAGTTCCGGAACTTTCCCCGCAATACGAAAGGTTGCTTCAATATCCTGCACGCTATTGTTCCTGCTATCTACCCAATAAATATCGCTGCCCGGTAATTTACGATGAACATACATCAGTTTCGTATCAGAGGAAGGTTTTGAATATGCAAAATCAGGTACTACATTAATCTGGTTAAGTACTTCTTCAATTGTTTTTCCGGTAAAAACTCTTGGGTTTCCTGAATGCCATATTTCCTTTATTATATTTTTAAATTCTGCCTGATCATCTGAAAGGCTTGGTGTGCTTTGCGGTTCTACGCCACTGATGGTTGCCCCTTCTTTTACCAACTTCTCAATTTTCTTTAAAACCGGTAAAGACATTCTTACGGCATTACTATCGAGCACGAGTAAATGATAACTCATCCCGCTTGGCGTAACCAACTTTCCATCTTTTACTGATAAAAGATTGATTAATGCATCAGGGTTAATAAAATCATAGTTATAGCCTCCCGGCACATCCGGTAATTTCTTGCCAAATAGGGAAGTAATGTTGTTATCTTCTCCATAATAATACACTACATCGGCAACAAACTTACCTTGTTGCAAAAGGTAACTGCTGCGGGCAAGATAAGTTGTCCAAGGCTTTGCTTCTTCCGCCCACGTTTCATGACGGGTGAACCATTGGCCAAATGGCCCGAGGCCAAGTCCCGGAATTTTATCATCAGTTGGCTGATGAACAGAACAATGAATCACAAAGCGATTTAAGCCACTTGCCAGTTCAAGATCTGCAGTGGGTTTTAAAATTTCTGGTGAGTAAGACCATGCTGCAGCAGGAATACCCAATGCGGTAAGTGATTCAGCGGCTACAAGATTTTGACCGTAAATATGAGCAACAGAAGCTGATTCCCTGATGTCAGCTTCATATCCTGTCTGGTTGCCTCCGTTTATAATTTCATTTTTAGTCCACATAGCAGACATAGGAACAGCGGCTTTTCTTTTTACATCCATGCCATCGGCAATCAAAGCACGCCCGCTTTCATGCGATTCCGAATATCGTTTCATGCCATATTGAGCAAGAATCTTAGTTAAAGCATCATAATGATATTCTGCAACCATTTCACTTAAGGTATGCCTAAAGTCATATAGAAATTGCTCACTGGTTTTTGCACTTTTTACAATCTGACCGGTTAATACAGGAAGCCATGGAATCATACTATAGCCGCGACGTTTTTGAAATTCTTCAGGAAGGTTGGGTGTCCAGTTCTGTGCACCTGCCTCCCAACTATCCGTGATCATAAATTGCAGTCCACCCTTTTTCCCCATTAATCCCCCTGTTGCACTTTCATATTGATTAAGATAATTAGTAAAATAATTTCTTACTGCAACCGGGTCAAGTTTATCTACTTCAGGACCTGTCGCTTCAGGGGATGCAGGATGATTTGTTATACCAAGCAG
>DATCMY010000108.1:0-14270 GCA_036565505.1 Hanamia sp. | reverse complement strand
GCATAATACCATCTAAGATTTCAACGTAGTCCTTTGGACCACTTATTAAATCAATATGGTAAAAAATTTATTGCACTTTTATTTTTTTATCAAGAATATCATTGATAATTTTTTTGGCATGTTCCCTAGAGTTTTCAATAAAAAGTAAGTGAGTGTTCATGCCTCCGCAAATAACACCAGCGAGATAAATTCCTTTTACATTGGATTCATAATCAGATTCATTGTAGGAAGGTTTACAAACTTCATCGTCCGAAATTTCAATTCCCATACTTTTAAGGAATTTGAGATCGGGTTGGTAACCCGTCATAGAAAGTACCCAATCATTTTCGACCGTAACAATTCCATCCGGATTAGAAATATCTACTTCCTGTTCCCTTATTTCTTTAATCTCCGAATTAAAATATGCTTTTATGGAACCTTCTTTAATGCGGTTTTCAATATCCGGTTTTACCCAATATTTTACCCGATTACTTATTTCACTTCCGCGGATAACCATTGTTACTTTGGCACCTTTGCGCCATGTTTCTAAAGCCGCATCAATAGCTGAATTGGCTGCACCCACTACCAATACATTTTGAAAAGCATAGAAATGCGGATCATCATAATAATGTTTTACTTTTTGTAACTCCTCCCCTTTTACATTCAGCAGATAAGGAATATCATAAAATCCAGTACATACAATAATATTCAAACTTTCATATTCTGCTTTTGAAGTAATTATTTTAAAATGATCATTTACTTTTTTTACTTCAGTAACTTTTTCAAATAAATGAATATTAAGTTCAAAAGAAGTAACAATACGACGATAATATTCCAAAGCTTCGCTTCGGGTTGGTTTATTATTATTACTCACGAAAGGAACATCGCCAATTTCCAGCCTTTCACTGGTGCTGAAGAAAGTCATGTTTACCGGGTAATTATACAAGGAATTAACCAATACTCCTTTTTCTATAATAAGATAATTTAATCCTGCCTTTTTTGCCTCAATACCTGCTGCCAGGCCAATCGGGCCGCCGCCAATTATGATTACGTCGTATATTTTTTGTCGCATACTGTTCAAAGTTATACCAAATAGAATTACCAGTTAATACAGGCAATGCTAAAAACCTATGCAAGATGTTACTAAATTTGGAAAGTCATTTTTTCAAAAAACATCATTCAAAATACTTATGAATCAACATCCCAATTATATTCTTCTCCACCGGGCTTTCAATTTTAAAAACGGGTTTTCAAGGTAAAAATAACTGGTAGTTGCCATTGCGTAATCAACCATAAAATAAATAATCACCAATAATCCATTGCTTATATTAATATGATAATGGGATAGAAGAAGGTTTATAAATGTAATTGCTATTCCATGATAGCAATATAATCCATAAGAAATTTTTCCCGTAAATATCAGAAACCTATTTTTTTCAAAAAATGTTGTCCGGTGTAAATTGGCCATTTGCTCAACAATAAATAATGCCATATAAATGATAAATAAGTATCGGCTTACCAAGATCATTAAATCATTAGGTATTCCATTGGTATGGATGTTCATGAAATAAAAAATGGTGAAGTGAAAAGGCAGGTAACTATAAAAAATAAGTGTGCCTATCCTTGAACTATTATGAATCCAATAAAATAATTTCTTTTTATTAAAAACTATGATAGCTGCTAATCCGCCACAGGCAAAATCTAATAAATAGGTTAGTGTATTAAAATACATAGGGGTATTCGAATAAACCGAATACAATGAAAAGCAAATACTGATCGCAAAAAAGAAAATCAGGATTAGAATTAAGCGTTTATAAAAAAAACGTAAACATGCTCCCCACAGGAGGTAATATTGCTCTTCAACCGAAATGCTCCATAGTATTCTTAAAAAAAACACATGGTCAATGGTATAAAAATTAGAGATAAAAAAAAGATAGTACCAAATATTTGGTAAGCTCATTTTAATATTCAACAAATGGGACAACCAAGGAAAAATAGTAAATGATACCAGAAGAATAAAAAAATAAAGAGGCCAAATCCTTAAGGCCCTACGCCTAAAATAACTTTTGAACGAAAAATTGTTTCGTGATTCATATTCATTCAATCCTAAAAAAGTTAATAAAAAGGAAGACAAAACGAAAAACACCTCAATTCCTAATTGCAAATAAGTAATCAAATAACGGATAAACCCGGATAAAAAAAATTGAACATCAGGGACTCTTAACGCATGAAATAAAAAAATAGCAATAAAAGACATTCCCCTTATAGAATCTAACTGGGGAAAATATAATTTACTTTTATAAGGGGAGGGTATCTCGCTATTCAATTGAATTTTTTAGTTTGTTGGAGGGTGTTAATAGCAAATTATTAAATGTTTCTCTAAATAAAAAAAATCTCAACATATCAAGAATTTGAAAATATTGAGATTTAAATAAAAGCAAAATCCTGAATGGAAATTACCTCATAAAATACATTTTTCCATAACCTTTAGTAAAATACTTATCTGTATTATCGCCATCATCTGTAAATTTATCTAATGATTTACCATTCAGGTTGGTAAGCACATGATATAGATAAACTCCATTCGCCACTTTTTGACCATACATATCAGTACCGTCCCATCTAAATTCTGTGATGTTTCTTCCAATATGTAAGGGCCCCAGTTCGTCTTTAGTGATTTCCCTTATTACTTTCCCTGTTACTGTTAATATTTGTATCCGGATATTTTGCGGCACTACAGATCCGGTAACAGTAAATACAAAAGCAGTTGAAGTAGTGAATGGATTAGGATAATTCATTAGATTAGAGATCATGGGTTTGCTGATTACCCTGAAGGTGATATGATAATCCAAATCTCCCGCCTTATTTCCATTTACATCTTTGCCGGTTACAATTAATTCATACTCATCGTCATTTCCACTTAATAAAGGTGAAAAATCAATGGTTGCTGTATTTTCGCCAGTTGCCAAATTTGCCGGGGTAAACCTCATTGTATCATTATCGAAATTATATACTTTCAATGATCCATCAGGGAAGCGCAATTGTACTTTCAAAAGTGAAGTATCGTTTAACGCAAGAAATTTATTCTCGTCTTTTAACTTGATGAGAATATGTGGCCGTGCAGAAACTATATCCCTGTTTAAAATATGCACTCCATCAAAAGTTACATCCAGCAGTGGATTGTATTTATCCGCATTTACATAGAAATTCCTGTATAAGAAATTATTAAAATGATATTGTTCAGGTTGATCATTGTCAGGGTTAAAATCGACATAGAGTGTGTTTGCACCCGGGTAATCCTTTGTATTAATATCAAACTTAAGTGTAATGGTATCCCCATTAATAAGTGGTTTTTGACGTGGGATGGTTAAAAAGTGTGTAACGTTATTATTATCAATAATTGATATTTTAACTTTTATACTGTCAAAGGCCTGAAGACTAATATTTTTAAAGGCTATTCCAAAATGCAAAATTTCTCCCTGATTCAAAGTGTCTTTGGTTGTAAAAAACAAGTTGGGAGCAATTGCACCCTCAGGGGCCGGATTATAATTTAATCTCCAGTAAGTTAATTGATATGGCGTCATTGTAATGCTATCCATATTTCGCATTTTTAGTTGCAGATATGGATACTTAGCCGCACTAATAGAAGAAATATCCACATCCTGCTGTGTTTTATCTACATTCATTAAAGTAGTGCTATTTCCAGAACTATCTATTCCGATAATTTGAACTGAAGGATTATCCGAAGAATTAGGTTCAAGGCTTTTTCCTCTCCAATGCATCTCTTTCCACAAAGTAGCCGGGCCAAATTTGGGCGAAGTAATGAATCCTAAAGTGTCTGGTGTAATAAAATTATGTGTTAAATCAATTTTATCGGATATCCCCTTTGAGAATATAAAACCAGGGATGAAATCAGGATTATTTTTTTGATACATAAAAATAAATGAGCGCGGCCTGTAAAATGAATCAATTAAAACAAAACCTTGTGATTTTAAAGTATTATAAAGAGAAATCCCAGAACCTAAATACGCTGTGTCTGCTTGCCATTTGTCTGCAAAAACAGTGGATGAAGAATCAGGACCAGTTACATTTCTTGCAACTACAATAAAATTATCCGGAATAGAATCCAGGAAGTTCATTGCTACTTTCCTTTTATTTAAATCAGAAATATTATAGGCAAAATTGGGCAATCGATCCGGGGAACAAATAGATAAACTACCGCTTAGACCTGGCCCCCCCATTACATTCAACCAAGGTTTCAGGTTTACAGGATCAATCACATTAAATATAATCGTATTAGTAAGTCCATTAGGACAGATGGCTATAGTAAAATTAGTACCATTAACCCCTACTGCAAAATCGGACCCTTGGGTTGAGCCTGTCGGATAAACCGCATTCTTTGCCTCAAAGAAATTTACGACATTGGAATATTTCCATTGCCTGGAACTGTCTAAACTTATATTTGATGTATCTGAATATAATTGTTGATAATAATGAGATTGATTGGAACCAATAGAACTATTGGCTATGTATATAAAAGAAGAATAGTTCCAATGATAATCTTCAGGTAGCCCTGACAATGGCTTTGGTGCCACTCTCCAATAATAAACGGTACTGTCGGCATAACTGAAACCCGGGTCAAATTCCATGATTCCACCAGGCACATTTACTGTACGGGTTACTTTAAGCGGGGAATTAAATAACTGGGTCGTATCAATTTCCATTACATAATCTTTTAGATCACTAAAAGCATTAGCAGTAGAAGCAATTAATTTTTGATTGGCAACATTAATAATCGCAAAATTATAAGGATAGGCGGGCCGGGCTTCATCTTCATAAATATAAAATTCTTTCGTAATACTATTATTGCTTTCGGATAGTTCTGATACTTCTTTATCCGCATCAATAGTTACCGTGATTTTATTAAGGCCCTTATCCCTGGTAGAAATAATCGGAATTTTCATTTCGATTGAATCGGCATAAGCCACTCCTCTAATTCTTTTCCTTAGCAAAACCTGTGTACTTCCATTAGGATAAGTTCTTTTTACCTCAAAAATGATGGAATCTTTAATTGCTTTACCAATATTGTAGGTTTTAGCATCCAATATAAAATAGGGCTCAGATATAGAAATGAATGCAGGATTTATTTTTACCTGCTGATCTTCAATTACATAGTCAGGTTTAGCATGCGGATTAACAACTACAGCCGGATCACCATGTAAGGCAAGTTCTTCGAGGTGAATTCTCGGCAGAAAATCTAAAGACGGATTGGCTCCTCCCAAATTCCTGATGGTATTTTTCATATCATTTCCAATCGAATTTCCGTAATTACTAACTCCCAGTTGATTATAAATCTGTGTATCATAATCATTAAGAAACGGGGGTATACCCAAATGTGTATCAGCAAGAAATCCAATACTTCCTTTTTCTTTTGATAATACAAAATTTTCGGAAATGGTTAAATTATTTTGAATAATCCGAAGAGTATCATAAATATAATTATTACCAACGGAGCAGCCACTTACCAGGAAGAAAGGGTACCTACCCTGATTATTATATACACTTGGATCACTTAGATTAAATTCCAATACATTAGCAGAAGAGTGCCCGAAGTAAGTGAGCAGACTTATCCCTTCATTAAACAAATCATTAATTCTTTGACCGGAAATTAACTGGACTGCAGAATTGGAAGATTTGGAAAAAGTTTCTACATGCGCTCCATACAAAGTATCCTCAATGATCCCTTGATATTGATTCAGATAAAATGAAAACAAATCATTTTCAGAAACTTCGCGACCTCCGGCAATATGTACTACATTTTTCATCCACAATTTATCAGCCAGTGTTTGATTTGTTGAATTCTCCGCTAGTTCATACTCTTTCATTTTTTGAAGATAATTGCCTACTTCATCACCGGAAACGGCAGAAAGCCGGCCAATAGGAATACTGGGAACAATACTTCCATAAGGAGAAGATAATAATACATCTGAGGCAGGACTTCCAAATGTGGGTACAAGATTTAACTTATCGGCATATTGACTATTTTGATTAGTAATATATTGATCATAAGTAATCCCTTTTCCGATCAGAAAAACATATTGAGGTGTTACAGCAAATGTATTTTTAGCATATTGTAAAAAATCTTTAATTGCAGAAGGATGTTTTTTTATTCCATAGGCGAATTGATCTACCAATTCATCAATATTAATCACTTTTGCATTGAAGCCGCCCCCTGCTGCAGAACTTCTGTACAGCCTGTACAGATCTACATTATTAACGCCTGCTGTACTGTTAAACAGAGCACTATTGCTGATGATTAAATAATTGCCCTGATTAGCTGCAATTCCATAATTAATAAAATTCCTTTGTTGTAAAGAGGTAATATTATTAATTACAGATGCTGCTGCACTTGACAATTGAAATTTTCTTTGAGCTATAGATGATGGGGGAAGCGCAAATTTTACTTTGCCTGGTGTAGAAGCAATATCCCCTATATACCTTTTATTGGATGTAATGTCGAATAAAACCGGGGGAGTGTTCCCGTAATTAAAATTATCGATTACCAAATAATTCCCTACCGATGTAGCAGGTAATTCAAAATAAAAATTAGTTTGATTATTAAAATTAAAGGTACTCGGATAGGTTAATTCCACTTTAGAAACAACATATCGATCTGTGACTTCTGTTGAAGTGTTTTCAAATGAGATAGGTACATTAGTAAGATTAGTAAATAATGAAATAGAAATATTGTTGATTTGTTTTTTTATATAAGTAAACCATGGCATTGGTTCATCATCAATAACTGTATTAAAAATTTTAATTCTCAAATTTCTTGAGTTGTAGGCATTTCCAACAGCACTAAAGTTAAGAGTAGCATTTGGGCCATTTTTATAAAGATTAAGATTGGTAAATCCTGCAGGCAAAGGGCGATTCGGATAAACATCATTACTTGTCCAACCTTCTCCAATATCATAAGCAGCGGAATATACATAACTGGAGGTTACCACATTCGCTTTCCCAGGATTCAATTTGTTTTTAAAATAATTTCCTTTAATATTCATAAAATAAAGTTCCGGAGCAAGAGTATTGCCAGCTACATTATTGGGGCTGTCAGTATATCTTAAATTCGAACCTGATGGATTTACAGTTAAAAAATAGGCAACTGTATCTGTTTGTAAACTATAATGATCTGAAAGTTGATAATCCGGGTTAAGATAAAGCTTGGTATCAATCTTTCCATCATTCATCCTGCCCCAAAATTCAATATAACCTGAAGGAGACAAAGGCCCTGTTGGAGAACTGGTGTATAAGGTAACTTCTTCCCCATTTCTCCAAAGTTGAAATTGCTCGGCAGGTATATTTCCCAGGCCTAAAGCATTCAGCGTGGATTGGGGGATATGGCAAAGCCCGTTTTGAGCGAGGGTAAACTTATAATATGTTTTATTATAATCAATCCAGCTATTTGAATATGGTTGTGAATAACCAACAGCGGAAATGAAAATAAATAAAAGGGGTATTAACTTTTTCATGATTCTAAATTGAAACTTATTTTTTTTCTTTCTTGTCCAAATCAAATTTTAATGAAAAAATGTGCGTGTACAAAGGATTGGACTGATTGGCCAGATTTGAAAATGCATAATCAATGCTTATGTTGTTGATTTTAAAACCTGCCCCTAAACTGGGCTGATAAATCCATACTCTTTTCTGATTGGTAGTATCACCATCGGCAAGTGCTTTTTGAAAATTATATATTCCTGCTCTTACAAAAAATACATTTTTTATAGACGCCTCAAGGCCGGCATGGGGATCAACACTTATAGGGTTTCCACTTATTACCGTATTTCTTTTACCATCAAAAGTAAAATCCAAATCTGCTTCTGCTAAAAGATTGACTGCGGATCCTAACCTGAAATTATAGGAGGTTCCAATAGTTAAACGCGGTGCAGTCAGCTCTGTGGATTTTACAGGAATATCATTTTTAGTAAGATATAATACTTCTTTTTCCTTATCCGTGAAATTAAATGACCAGGCATTAAATGTAGTTGTCAGATCTTTAGCAACTATTCCTAATCCCCATCTGTCTTTCTGCATTTTAAATCCTGCATCTATACCAAATCCCCAGGCGGTAGCGAAATGACCGACTTTACGGTAAATCACCTTAGCGTTAACCCCAAAACTTGTTTTTACGTTGTCATCATCCCTGATCTTTTGGGCAAAAGAAAAAAGAAAAGCATAATCCGCAGAAGAAAAGGTGGTTATGTTTCCATAATTGATGCTTCCATCAGGTTCTACTAAAAAAAGTGTATTGGGAATATCGTCTACAGCAAAACGCAAAACTGATAAACCAATAGTCCTTCTATTACCATTAACAGGAATGGCAACACTTCCATAATCGTATTTACCAATATTATCAAAATAGCTTGCATGCATTAAGCTAATGGAAGGAAAATCCTGAACACCGGTAAGGGCCGCAGGATTCCAATATCCGGCAGTACCGTCAGAAACAGATGCCACCTGTGCAGCGCCCATGCCAAGCCCACGAGCTCCCGCACCTATATTTAGAAATTCATTGGAATATTTCCGAAACTGCGAAAACCCGATGCAAGGCAACAGCAACAGGAACAAAATTTTGACAAGTTGAGAAATTCTCATATTGGGGAATGATCAGTGATTTGAATGATTCAGTGCGTGTTTCCGGCAATTTAAAACGGAGGTTAGTTAGTAATATTGTATTTTAAGTATCCAATTTTTAATAAAATTAAGTAAAACTTATAGCAATTTTCAAATGATTTTCATCCACTTGCAGAGTTTTATTCCCTATTAAATTTTATTTGTTGCTACTTATACCGATAATCAACTTAAAAAATAAAACAATAAGCTATAAGTAATTTTTGGCTTTCAAAAGAATGGGGGTTAATAGAAGAAGTGCAAATTAATAAAAAAACGTTTTAGTGTAATTTGTATTTGTGCACTATTTTTGAAACATTTTATGGAAAATCTAATAGCAGAATTAACATGGCGCGGCCTGGTACAGGATATGATTCCCGGTACAGAAGAACAACTTTGTAAAGAACTTACTACTGCCTATGTAGGTTTTGATCCTACTGCCGACAGCCTTCACATAGGAAGCCTAATCCCGATTATTATATTGGTGCATTTACAAAAGTTTGGGCATAAACCCATTGCTTTAGTGGGTGGCGCAACCGGTATGGTTGGCGATCCTTCGGGCAAAAGTGAAGAACGAAATTTACTAAGCACTGAGGTTCTTAATTACAATGTGGAAGCCGTAAAAAAGCAATTGGGAAAATTTATTGATTTCAATTCCGGCAAACCAAATGCAGCGGAAATGGTCAATAATTATGATTGGTTCAAAAATATATCTTTCCTTGATTTTATCCGTGATACAGGAAAACATATTTCGATAAATTACATGATGGCCAAGGACAGTGTAAAAAAGCGCCTGGAGGGAGAAAATGGAATGAGCTTTACCGAGTTCACTTACCAACTGGTTCAGGGTTATGATTTCTACTGGCTTTATACCAACAAAAATTGCAAACTGCAATTTGGCGGTAGTGATCAATGGGGAAATATTGTAACCGGCACCGAATTAATCAGGAGAAAAAGTGGTGGGGAAGCTTTTACATTTACCTGCCCTCTATTAACCAAATCTGATGGAAGTAAATTCGGTAAAAGCGAAAAAGGAAATATCTGGTTAGATGCAGAAAAAACTTCTCCCTATAGCTTTTATCAATTTTGGCTAAATACCGCGGATACAGATGCAGAGCGATTTTTAAAAGTATTTACTTTTTTGCCTGAAAATGAGATCAGGGAATTGGTACTGCAACATACAGGGAATGAACAACAAAGAATTTTACAAAAAAAATTAGCAGAAGAACTTACCTGCTTTGTTCATTCAAAAAGTGATTATGAATTTGCGGTAAAAGCATCTTCCATTTTATTTAGTAACGATACCGCACAAATATTGAATGAATTAAATGAGAAACAATTGCTGCAGGTAATGGAAGGTGTACCTGCTATTGAAATTGAAAAAGAAAAAATCAATAACATTGACATCATCACTCTATTAGCAGATTCCAAAATATTTACCAGCAAAGGTGAGGCAAGAAAAATGCTTACAGGTGGCGGCGTGTTTATCAATAAAGAAAAAGTTACTTCACCGGATGAAATAATTAATTCCGAAAAGTTGTTAAACGAAAAATACTTATTGATTCAAAAAGGGAAAAAGAATTATTTCCTGTTGAAAGTTGTATAATTATATTAATCAATTTTCTACGTAAACAGGCAATATTTTCAACTTAGCTAAAAAAATTATCCGGAAACAGCTTTCAAATTCTGCTGATCCCTGGAATTTAACTTCTTCAGATACTCTTCTATATTGGGTATGAACATCCTCTCTTTTAAGAGAAATCCATTTCCATTTTCGCAAAAATGAACTTTAATATTTTCAACACTTATCGGGTTTCCGTCAGGTATATCCGCAATATTATTATGCCTTATATCGTGCCCGTCAATAATCATTACCAGGCCACTGCCCACAGCTTCCATAATATTCCCGTCCCTGATAAACATACTGGTATCTTCTCCAAGCCCAATTCCAATTGCCGAAGGATTGCTTGCTATTGCCTGTGCAAGCCTTCCAAACCTTCCGCGCTTTTCAAAATGACTATCAAAAATTACATCACCCATAAATCCTAATCCTGTAGTAATTTTTACCTCACTTTTCAAATGGGCTGTTGTAGCATTACCTTCATAAATCATCGTATTACTCATGGCCATAGCACCCGCTGAAGTTCCGGCCACCACAAAATTCTTCTCATTATGAAAACGATTCAGGATTATTTCTAAAAATTGGGTACCGCCAAATGTTGCAGATAATCTTAATTGATTTCCGCCAGTAAACATAACTGCATCACAGTTTTTAATGCGGTCAATATATTCCGGCTGCATGGCATCGGCACGGTTGCGTATGGGTAATAAGCCAACATTAGTACAACCAATTTTCCCAAAAGCATCAAGATAATTTTCGCCAACCTGGTTAGGGATCATTGAAGCTGTAGTGATTACCTCCATTCTTATGGATGTTCCACCGGCTTCTTCTACAAAACGCCGAAGAATTCCCAGTTCAAAAAAATTAAGATTATTTCTCAACATTTCTCCCCTTTCCAAATCAACTCCTTTATCTTCTGCGCCGCCGATGGCAAAAAGCTTTCCCTGAGGTATTTGCATGCATTCGATTTTGTTAAAAACAGTATAGCCACATTTTATACTTAACTTAATAATAAGTTGGTATTGAATTCGCTACTACTGTCAAAATAAATACTATTTACAAAAGTAACGCAATAAGAATAAACGAATTGTTCAAAATTCTTCTTATTTTTTTTGTCCAACGTTTTTTCTAACTTACCTTTTGTTTTTTCCGAAAAAATATTTCATTAATCTAAAAATAATTAAGGTTCAGTATGAAGATTCTAGATATAAAAGTGTTGCGGGGGCCTAATTATTGGAGCATTCGCAGGCCCAAATTAATACAAATGAGAGTGGACCTTGAAGAAATGGAAGAGTTACCCACTAATAAAATTGAAGGATTTAAGGAAAAACTGGAGGAAATTTTACCCGGTCTTTATGAACACCGGTGCAGCGAAGGAGTTCCCGGCGGATTTCTTTCACGAGTGCGGGAAGGAACCTGGATGGGCCATGTAATTGAACATGTAGCGCTGGAATTACAAACACTTGCCGGTATGGACATGGGTTTTGGAAGAACGAGAACAACCGGAAAAAAGGGAGAATATTTTGTAGTATTCGACTATATGGAAGAAGAGGCAGGCGTGTTTGCCGCAAAGTCTGCTTTCAATTTAGTGAAACATCTTATAGATGGAACGCCCTATCACCTTCAAGAAGATTTGCAGCAAATGAGGGAGATTCGTGAAGACACAAGATTAGGGCCCTCTACCGGAAGCATTGTGGAAGAAGCCGTAAAAAGAGGCATTCCCTACATAAGGCTCAATAAACAAAGCCTTGTTCAGCTTGGCTATGGTATTCATCAAAAAAGAATAAGGGCAACCATTGCCAGTACTACTTCCTGCATAGCAGTGGACATTGCAGGTGATAAGGAAGAAACTAAAAACCTTCTGGCTGCTGCTGAAATTCCTGTACCAAAAGGAGTAATTATCAATAGCCATGAGACCGTGGATGATGCTATAGCTGCTGTAGGTTTTCCGATGGTTTTTAAACCATTGAATGGCAATCACGGTAAAGGAGCTACTACTGACATTACCAACAAAAAACAGGCAGAAACCGCATTGGAAGCCGCCAGAAAATATGGCCGCAACGTTATTTGCGAAAAATTTATTACCGGTTATGATTTCAGGATCCTGGTAATTAACTACAAATTTGTATGTGCGGCTTTGCGCACACCCGCATCAGTTACCGGCGATGGTGAACATACTATTCAATACCTGGTTGATAAAACCAACTCAGATCCACGCAGGGGTTATGGGCATGAAAAAGTACTTACTCAGATCAAAATTGATAGTTTCACTGAAAAAATGCTGGATGACAAAGGTTATAACCTGGAAACAGTTCCTGAAAAAGGAGAATTGGTTTTATTGAAACCAACGGCCAATCTTTCTACGGGCGGTACTTCAACAGATGTAACTGATAAGGTACACCCTGTCAATATTTTTTTAGCAGAAAGAATTGCAAAAATAATCGGACTCGATATTTGCGGTATTGATATAATGGCATCGGACCTTCAAACACCTTTATTTGAAAATGGCGGCGCCGTGCTGGAAGTAAATGCAGCGCCTGGTTTCAGAATGCATGTAGAGCCCGCAGAAGGAATCGCAAGGAATGTAGCTGAGCCGGTCATTGATATGCTTTTTCCACGTGGCCATAATGGACGAATTCCAATAATCGCTATTACCGGAACCAACGGAAAAACTACCACCAGCAGGCTTACCGCACATATTTGTAAAACTGCGGGTTATAAGGTTGGCTTTACTACTTCAGATGGTGTTTACATCCAGCACCAGATGATGATGAAAGGAGATTGTACCGGCCCTAAAAGCGCAGAATTTGTACTCAAAGATCCAACTGTTGACTTTGCTGTTCTGGAATGTGCAAGAGGTGGAATTCTTAAAAATGGATTGGCTTTCCAAAAATGTGATATTGCTATCGTAACAAATATAAGTGCCGACCATATCGGACTTGGCGGTATTGATACCATAGAACAAATGGCTAAGGTAAAAGCAGTATTACCCGAAACGGTTAAACGAAATGGATATTCTATTTTGAATGCTGACGATGACCTTGTATTTGCAATGAAAAAAAATCTTGATTGCAGGATAGCACTTTTCAGCATGGATGAAAACAATAAACGTATTAAGCAACATTGCAGCCGGGGCGGTATAGCTGCTGTATTTGAAAATGATTACGTTACTATTATGAAAGGAACCTGGAAAATAAGGGTGGAAAAAGTAACAGATATTCCTATCACTTTTGGAGGAAAAGCCATTCATAATATCATGAACACTTTGCCTTCTATATTAGCATGTTATCTTAGTGATATGGGCCTTGAAGATATTAAACTAGGGCTCCAAACTTTTATTCCTTCGCCGGTGCAAACTCCCGGCAGACTTAATTTATTTGAATTTAAACATTTTAAATTCCTGGTCGATTTTGCACACAACCCGGCAGGACTTACTTTGCTCTGTGATTTTGTAAACAAATTGGATAGTACATACAAAGTAGGGATCATTAGCGGAACCGGCGACCGCCGCGATGATGATATAAGGGAAATAGGACGAATAAGCGCCAGGAATTTTGATGAAATCATTATCAGGCAGGATAAAAATATGCGGGGCCGCACGGCCGATGAAATTGTGAACTTATTGGTAGAAGGTATTCATGAAGAAAAAGGGCAAAAAATTCCATTAACCATTATTCACAAAGAGAAAGATGCAATTATCTATGCTTATAAAAATGTAAAGCCCGGCGGCCTCATTACCATCATGTGTGATGTAGTTCCCGATGCGCTTGATTTTATAAAAAAATTAAAAGAAGACGAAGAAAAAGAAATAGACACTGTGGTTTAAACTTATTTATTGCTAACAGATTTTTTTTATTTTTTCTTTATTCTTAATAGGAGATTTTGATTAATTGTTGCCTGATTTTCACTCAATCTTCCACCTAAAAAAATTTATCAATAACAGTTTTTGAAATTTTACTTCTTACCCTTACTTTTGCACTCCTTTGTCCCATAGTATAAAGGT
>DATCMY010000107.1:0-3372 GCA_036565505.1 Hanamia sp. | reverse complement strand
TCTTTTCTTTAATAAGGAATTCTTACTCATTTTCAGTTTTTTTGTAGTCATTTACTACTTAGCAAATCTAATTATTTTATATTCTTAATAAGGCTTGGTTATTTTTAAATGGCATTTAGCGGGAAGAAAAAAGTACACAACTCTGATCTTTTTAAAGGATTAGTTGAATAATCTAACCATATTAATTATTGTAGGTCAAATTGGTTCTATTTTTTTTAGTAATCTTTGAAAATTACCTTTGACCATATTGTTGTTCATAATAATGCTGGTAATTGCCACTGGTTACCTCATTCAGCCATTCCTCATTAGAAAGATACCAATCTATGGTTTTTGCCAATCCTTCTTCAAACTGGAGAGATGGCTGCCAACCTAATTCATTTTTCAATTTTGTAGCATCTATTGCATAGCGAAGATCGTGCCCGGCCCTGTCTTTTACAAAAGTGATCAGTTTTTCTGAGGTACCTTTTTCACGGCCCAATTTTTCATCCATTTGCCTGCAAAGTTCTGTTATGATGTCTATATTTTTCCATTCATTATGACCTCCTATATTGTAAGTTTCTCCTACTTTTCCATTATGAAAAATAGTATCAATAGCACGTACATGATCTTCTACATAAAGCCAATCACGAATATTTAATCCTTTGCCATAAATAGGTAACGGTTTATTGTTAATGATATTATGAATGCAAAGTGGGATTAATTTTTCCGGGAAATGGTAAGGGCCATAATTATTAGAACAATTGGAAATAATAACCGGTAAATGATAAGTGTGGTAAAAAGCTCTTACAAAATGATCGGAAGATGCTTTGGATGCAGAATATGGGCTTCGTGGATCGTATGCGGTTTCTTCTGTAAAAAAACCTTCCTCTCCCAAACTTCCATATACTTCATCTGTTGAAATATGATAAAATAATTTTCCTTCATAATTATCTTTCCATGCTTCTTTTGCAACCTGTAATAAGGAAACTGTTCCCAAAACATTGGTTTTTACAAATGCCAATGGATCAGCAATAGATCGATCTACATGGCTTTCTGCCGCACAATGCAGCATACCTGTAAATTGATATTTTTCAAAAAGATTTTTCACCAATTCCATATCTTTAATGTCGCCTTTTACAAATGTATAATTGCTCTTATCTTCTATGTCTTTTAGATTTTCAAGATTACCTGCATAGGTTAGTTTGTCAAGGTTTACAATCGAATATTCAGGATATTTATTTACAAATAACCTGGTAAGATGTGAGCCAATAAAACCCGCTCCGCCGGTGATTAAAATTATTTTTTGCATTTCTTAAACCAATTTTAAAGGGTTGCAAAAATATAAATTAATTATTGTATCTCTTAATTGTTGAAAGTATATGATTTTCGGTAAGAAAAAAATGACTTTTTTAACTTACCCATTTTCATGTTAATTGAATCCGGAAGACTCACAATTACGCCTTACATCATAATTCAATTGTAACTTTGCAGGCTATGCATTATGCCTCAGTAGAAAATTTAAGTAAATCATTCGGGATTAGAAATCTTTTTAAAAACATCAGCTTTCATGTAGAAGAAGGTGATAAAATTGCTTTTGTTGCCAGAAACGGTAGCGGTAAATCCACTCTTTTAAAAATAATTGCTGGTCAGGATACACCTGATTCAGGAACTATTTGGATTCATAAAGATGTAAAAGTTATTATGCTTCAGCAGGAAACTGCTTTTGAAAACGAAAGGTCAATTTGGGATAATATTTTAAATATTGACAATCCGGTAGTGCGTTTGGTAAAAGAATATGAAATGCTGCTTGAAGAAGAAGTGCACAATGAAGACCGCATCAGCGAATTGATAACTGAATTAAGCGAAGCCAACGCATGGAGTTTTGAAAGTGATCTAAAACAAATTTTAGGGAAGTTAAATCTTCATCATCTTAATGAGCCGGTTAAAAATTTAAGTGGCGGCCAGCGTAAAAGAGTTGCCCTGGCACAGGCTTTAATAGAATCACAATTGCATGAAGGAAAATGTTTGTTGATACTTGATGAGCCTACCAACCATCTTGATGTAGAAATGATAGAATGGCTGGAAAACTTTTTGGCAAGTAATAAAAGCACTTTATTATTAGTAACGCATGATCGTTATTTTTTAGATGCCGTTTGTAACGAGATCATTGAACTCGAGGATGAAAAATTATATGTTTACAAAGGAGACTATGATTATTTTTTGGAACAAAAATCGCTTCGGCAGGAAATACAGCAAAGCGAATTATTGAAGGATAAAAATATTTTCAGAAAGGAATTGGAATGGATGCGCAAACAGCCTAAAGCACGTACTACAAAATCGAAAAGCCGGCAGGATGCATTTGTAGAAATTGAAGATAGGGTGAATCAGAAAAAAGAAGTGTCGGAAGTTTCGCTCCAGGTGAAAATGACCCGCATGGGCGGCAAAGTTTTAGAAATGAAAAAAGTATATAAATCCTTTGGTGATAAAGTGATCATGAAAGGATTTGATTATACTTTTAAGAAAGGTGAAAGAATAGGAATTGTGGGAAAAAACGGAACCGGAAAATCTACCTTTTTAAAAGTAGCGCTTGATCTTATTCCACCTGATAGCGGGAAAATTAATCATGGTGATACAATTGTATTCGGAAATTTTGCGCAGGAAGGATTGCAATATAAAGAAGATAAAAGAGCGATTGAATATGTAAAAGATTTTGCGGAATTTTTTCCATTAGCGGATGGAAGTAAGATTAGTGCTACGCAATTCATGGAAAAGTTTGGCTTTACTGCACAACAACAGTTTACTCCTTTAAGTAAACTAAGCGGTGGCGAAAAAAGACGATTGCATTTATTAAGCATTCTTTTTAAAAATCCCAATTTTTTGGTACTTGATGAGCCTACCAATGATCTTGATCTGCAAACTTTACGAACACTCGAAGAATTTTTGCAGGATTTTCCGGGATGTATTTTAATCGTTAGTCATGACAGGTATTTTATGGATCGTTTAGTAGATCATCTTTTCGCCTTTGAAGGCAATGGAGAAATAAAAGATTTTCCGGGAAATTATTCCCAATACAGAATGTGGAAACAATTAGAAGAAAATAAGCCACAAACTATTGTGTCAAAGCCAATAAGTGCTTTGCAAAAAGAAAATAAATTAACTGATCAATCCAAACAGAAATTTTCTTTTAAAGAAAAAACTGAATTTGAGAAGTTAGAAAAAGAGATTCCCGCTTTGGAAAATGAGAAAAAATTATTGGAAGTAAAATTGAATAATGGTTCAATGGAATTTGAAAAGTTGCAGCAAACCGCCGAAAGAATCAGCGATATAATTGTGCTTCTTGATAAAAAAGAAATGCGTTGGCTGGAGTTGAGTGAGAGAGCCGGGGTTTAGAAT
>DATCMY010000106.1:0-9785 GCA_036565505.1 Hanamia sp. | reverse complement strand
GTTTTATTTTCCGATATAGGCGGAGTGCTTTTAAGCAATGGCTGGGGCCACGAATCGCGGATGGCTGCTGCAGAAAAATTCGGTATTGATTATGAAGAAATGGATTGGTTGCACGATTTTATTTTCAATGTATATGAAATGGGGAAAATTTCTCTTGATGATTACCTTGATACAGTCGTATTTAATTATGAGAGAAAATTTTCAAGAAAAGAATTTAAGGATTTCATGTTTAATTCAACTACACTTCTGCCGAGGATGCTACCCTGGTTTATTGATTGGAAGAAAAAGCATGAAAATATAAAAATCATTTCAATAAATAACGAGGCAAGAGAATTGAATCAATACAGGATCAATACATTTAATCTTCATGATTTCTTCGATGCTTTTGTTTCTTCATGCGAAGTGGGTATGCGCAAGCCTGATCCAGGAATATTTCAGTTGGCATTAGGTATAGCGCAGGTTAAGCCTGAGGAATGTCTTTATTTTGATGACAGGATAATGCTGGTAGAAGCCGCAAAAAAAGTGGGTATTCATGCCCATCATCATGTGAGTTTTGAAAGCACAAAGGCTATTATTGAATCATTGGTAGGCTGAGTTTTGATAATCAATTTGTCGATAATCACCTTTCAGCTTTTCAATCCAATTTCCTCCAATTTCTTAGCGGCATCTTTGTGTAATAGAATTTTTATGAATAGTATCAATGCAGTTAAAGCGAAAATGCCACCAATAACCCAGTTCAAGATATTTTGATTGCTATTTAATTTTTGTCCTATAAATTTTCCTCCAAAAATAAAAACACAATTACCTAATAAAGTTCCGAGGCCGATACCAATAATATATAAATTATAATAAGAATTTTTTGGTTGTAAAATTTTTTTTGTAAAAAGAATGGTGCTCCAGCCAAACCAAAATGGAATTTGCATCGGACTTATTGCGCTTAACATTGCACCAAGAAGAAATCGGTTTAAATTATTATTAAGCATTACATTTTTTGGATGATTGGGTTGCATGGCTGCAATAAAACTTCCTATCGCCAATGCAATTACAATCCCCAGTGTAATCCATTCCATCCACCTGAATAATTTTTTTTGTTTTCGAATCCAGTTGATACCAACCATTGAAATACGCACATAAATCATTTCAACCAACAAAGATCCAAGGGAAAAATAGAATGCATTTTTGATGCCCTCCTGCACACTGATTTGCATGGCAGCCACATTCAATGTGCCTAATGGCAATGAACCGAGAAAACTCACTATCATTCCCCAGAAAAAGACTTTTACCAGTCCCATATAATTCTTAACTCTTTTTAGCTAAAACGGATAAAGTGATACTTACAGTATTATTTAAAACGACACTTTTTTCGCCTAATCCAAAATCTAAGCGGTTAATTTCAAAATCGCCGGTAAGCAAATAATCATCATTGATTTTTTCCGCATGAAACGGAAATGATATTGTTTTGGTAATTCCATGCATAGTTAAGTCGCCGGTAAAATAATAAAACCCTGAAGCAGTTTTATTAGTCTTCTCAATTTTTGTAGAAACTATTTTTATATCAGGATATTTTTCAGCATCAAAATATTCATCACTTACCAAATGTTTATCTCTTAAGGAATTGTCAGTGTCTACAGTTGATGCGGCTACAGATACATTAAATTTACAGGCAGAAAGATTATCGGGTAAAAAATTAATTTCTCCCTTTAAACCTTTGATATCTCCGCCGGTATTAATGCCAAAATTTTTGATAACAAAATGTACTTTACTTCCTGTATCTGTAGGTTTATAATTTTGCGCACTAACGGATGTGGTAATTAAAAATAAGAAGGGTAGAAGATTTTTTAAGATCATGTTTTAATTTTTGCTTAGGTAAGTTCCTTTATTTTCAGGAAATATTTTTATCGGCTGTATTAATTATTTTATAATATTTTTTTGTATCAATTCTAAAACGGATTCCTTTCATCAATGGCCAATACGGCACACCTTGTTTGTGATTATAATTGCTGATTTCAAAAAGAATTTTCCAGTGTTTTAAAATTTCTTTCCAGGCACGTTTTAGGGTATAACCTGTATCGTAAAAATGATTTGGCTCGGCGCCACAACCATTGTATTCTAATATTACATAATTTTTACCCAATTTCAAATCTTCTATCGACTGGCACATGATATCGTAGCGACCGTAAAAAAAATCGTTTACACCCAGGCTTATTTCATCCAGCATTTTTACAAGGTTATCATTAATTTCAGCACTTAAATCAATGAAATACGCGCCCCTGTTGTGATTGGCGGCATAACTCAAAATATACTTTTCTCCTGCAGGAATTATTTTTCCAAAATTTATTAAGTGCTTTGGCCTCAGTTCTTCTACTCTTTTTTTCGATTTTGAATTGAGTAAAATCAGTTGTTCTAAAGTATGTTCCCCATCACCGGTTACCTGCATGGGTACTTTCTGAAGGAAACCGGTAATGGCTCCTTTTTTTTCAAAAGGATAACGGTAATAAAATAAACTTACTTCAAGCGGGTATTTTATAAATTCCTGTATAAAATATTCTACAGGAACTTTTTGATGGTACTCTTTTAAACGTTCTTCATTATCAATTTTCCTGAATAAAATGCCCTGTCCACCCACTTCTGGTTTTACAATCAAAGGAAATTGTATCCCCGACAATTGCAGTTTCTTTATTATTTCAGGAAAATCTTCTGAAGGATTTACATTAAAATAAACGGGGCAAAGATCAACTGGAAGCAGATCGTGCATTTCTTTTTTATTTCAGAAAAATCTTCTGCAGGAATTACATTAAAATAAACGGGGCAAAGATCTACCGGAAGCAGATCGTGCATTTCTTTTTTAGGTTCGCCTTCCATTCCGCCAAATGTTAATTTGGGATTGCTTGGCGTAAAGAACCAGACTGAACCTGATCGTATCATATACCAAATCCATACCGGAACTATCGGTGCATACAGAATTTTAAAAGGCCACTGTTCCCAGTTTTTTATTTTTTTGATCAAATTCATTCTTTTTTCAGAGTCTGCAAAAATAAGTTTAAACTGCTTAATCTATCGGTATGCATCAAAATTGTTTGTTGTATTTTAGCTGCATTAAAATTGAGAAGATGCATATACCAACGATGGCTGAAATGATGGCGGAAAAAAAAACTCCTGAAATTCTATTCTGGGTGGGCTGTTCGGGAAGCTTTGACCAGCGTGCACAAAAAATTACCAAAGCTTTCGCAACGATATTAAATAAAGTGGGTATTAATTATGCCATTCTCGGTAAAGAAGAAATGTGCACCGGCGATCCGGCAAGGCGCGCCGGAAACGAATTTTTGTTCCAGATGACGGCTTACCAGAATATACAGCTTCTTGATGGTTATAGCATTAAAAAAATAGTAACCGCCTGTCCGCATTGTTTTAATATTTTTAAAAATGAATATCCTGTCCTGGGAGGCAATTATGAGGTGGTCCATCATGCTACTTTTTTACAGCAATTGATTGATGAAGGAAAAATAAAAATGAAGGAGGACGGGATTTTCAAAGGAATAAAAATTACTTATCATGATAGTTGCTACCTGGGCCGTGCCAATGATATTTATGAAGCGCCACGCAAAGTGCTTGAAGCGCTTGATGTAGAATTGGTGGAAATGAAGCGTTGTAAAACCAATGGATTATGCTGCGGTGCCGGTGGAGCTCAAATGTTTAAGGAAGAAGAAAAAGGAACCATAAGAATAAATGAGGAACGGGCATCAGAAGCAATTGGTACAGGTGCCGGAATCATTGCTTCTAATTGTCCTTTTTGTATGACCATGCTTAGCGACGGCGTTAAACTAAATGAAAAGGAGGAAACAGTGAAAGTGCTTGATATTGCTGAATTGATTGTGCAAAGCATGGAAGGAGTTTAGGATTCAGAATGGCAATCACGAAATTATCAATTATCAATTGCTATCTTCTCCAATTCCTTAACCGCTCTACTCACCGGCAATCCCATCACATTGTAAAAATCGCCTGTTATTGATTTTACCCCAATAACCCCTATCCATTCCTGTATGGCATAGGCTCCGGCTTTATCAAAGGGCTTATATTTGTCAACATAAAATTCTATTTGCGATAGAGAAAGCTCATGAAATTCTACTAATGTTTCTTCTGCAAATTCTATTTTTTCTTTAGCAGTTAGAATACAAACTCCTGTAATTACCTGATGCACTTTGCCAGATAAAGCGGAAAGTATAGAGATGGCATCTTCACGGCTGGCCGGTTTCCCTATAATTTTATTTTCCAGAACAACAATGGTATCCGCGGCAAGAATTGTTTTTGCTTCATTTCCGGTATCATTTTGTTTTATTATTTCTTGCACGGCTAATGCTTTATTGAACGCAATGTGTATTGCGATATCATAGGGCAATAAATTGTTTGGATAACTTTCATCAGTTGCTGCAATCCTTACATCGAAAGGGATTTCTGCCCATTGAAGTAATTGACTTCTGCGTGGAGAACCTGAAGCTAAAATTATTTTTTGCATTTTATTTGATCAGAAAAATTAAAAGAAAATCATTGATAATATTCCCGCAAGCATAATCATTTTTACCATTTTGCTTAGTGTATGAAATTGTTGAGGAGTATTTGCTTCATATAATTTGCGAAGTACCCATACCAATGGAATCATAATAGTAAGCAAAGAATACAATGCAGAATACCACCAGCCAAATTGTAATACATAAATTTGTAAGGCTGCTATAAGGCCCGTGAGCACCACAATCCATACTCCGGTAAATACTTTTGAAACAGGTAATCCCCATACGATGGGCATGGTTTTGCATTTATATTTAAGATCGCCTTCTATGTCTTCCATATCTTTTATTACTTCCCGTACCAACGAAATAATAAAAGCAAAACCCGCGTACACAAAAGATACTTTTAATAATCTTTGCCATACTATATCCTGGGGGGAAATTCTAAAACGGTATTCTGCGACTGTCAATACAAGAATTACCCATGCCGTTAATAATGAAATGAGAATATTGCCTATGAGTAATTTTTTTTTGAAAGTGGTAGAGTAAAACCAAAGCACAACAATCGAGGAAAAATTAAAAACCGGGATATAAATATTTTGAATTTTATAACCAATATACATGCTTAATAGCAATCCTGTTATGGATAATAAAGCATGAAATAAAATCGCATACCTTCTTTTAATATATGCGCCGATAATTACTTTAGAAGATTTATTTACCTGGTCAATGTTCACATCAAAATAATCATTAATAATGTAGCCTGCGGCTGCAATACAAACAGATGCGATGATTAAAAGAAAAAATAAATTTTGAGAAAGTTTTATATTTTCATAACCTGGATGATTTCTCTGGTACACGAAAGGTAAAATAAAATACCTGAAAAGCATTTGCGTAAGCACAATAAAAAACAAGTTGGGCCACCTGATCAATCTGAAAAATGCTGCTATCGCCTTCATGATTAAATCTTAAAATGATTGTTGATTAAGTTGAAGGGGTTGTAGTGGCTAAAGACCACTTGTTATTTAGTTTCAATACCTTTTCTATTACATCTCTTACGCAACCATAACCGCCGCGAAATGGTGAAATATAGGAAGCAATTTCTTTAATTTCGAATGCGGCATCCGCCGGGCATGCGGCAATACCCACAATTTTCATGCAGGAGTAATCCGGAATGTCATCGCCCATATATAAAATTTCGCTTAGCGCTAAGTTTTTTCTCAATATCAATTCTTTTATAAATGTTTCTTTATCATTTATTTTCATAAACACATCCGTAATTCCTAATCTATTTAATCGCTCTTTTACTTCGGGAGAATTACTTCCCGAAATTACAATTACCCCAAAACCTGATTTTACCGCTAATTGCAGCGCATATCCATCCTGTATGTTCATTCTTCTCAGCCAGTTATTTTCATGATCAATAACAAGGCTGCCATCCGTAAGTACGCCGTCTATATCGAGCACAAAAGTTTTTATCAACTTAAAACGGGAAAGAATATGCATAAGAATTGTAATGGTTTATTGAAAAGAATTTCTCTATAACTTTCTCAAATTATTTCAATTTTTCCTTTTCGGCTGTAAAACTACGCTATACAATCAAAACTTTTTACGTTTTTTGAAATTATGAATTTAGAAATGGTATCAGCGTTTTCCGTGGACTTTAATAATACTTTCCGACATTTTCAGGTAAATATATTTAAGATCGGGATGAGCGAGAAGCGCCTGAAGGTGGCGGTTCAGTGTAAACACATCATCCCGCATAGCAGGCCCGGTCTGGGTTAAGTAGGGAGAATGATGATTTACCCTTTCATTTACTTCATTAATAAGAGGAAGTAAGTTTTTAAATTCGAGTTTTTCTTTTTGACAAAATAATTCTGCGAGTGCAAACATGTGGTTGGCGAAATTGCTCACAAAAACGGCGGCTACATGATAATTTAATCTTTCTGCATCATTAGCTTCACTTACATTATCTGAAATGCTTTTTGCAAAGCCCATAATTCTGTGCAATGTTTCTTTATTATTTCCGGAAACTAAAAATGGTATTTGAGGGATGTGGTCGGTAAATTTTGAAAGAGTTTGTAAAGGATAAAGAACTCCATACGTATTTGAGCAACTTTTTAATGCATCTATTGAAATAGCTCCGGCAGTATGAACTACTAATTTATCTTTGAGGGCGGGAATTTTTTGAATATTATCATTGTCAAGAGCCGCATCATTCAACGCAACAATATAAATATCGGCATCCTCAAATTGAGGATCTGTGAGGGTAGCCGAAGATGCGTTATACAAAGAAGCAAGCGATCGTGCATTATCGATATTTCTGCTCACTACCTGAACTATTGTATGATCAGCCTTATGTATTACAGCGCTTAACACAGTGGCCGTATTCCCGGAACCAACGATTACAACATTCATGCAAATTTGTTTTAAATTCTAAAATGAATTTTAAGTGATCAATTTTTTATACTCTAAATAGATTATAGTAATAACGGTTAATTTTTAATAATAGTTTAATAATAGAATAATACCAATTTTGGTTTTGGATTATCTGAAACATGGTGGTTGTTTCTTTAGAGGGTGTTACGAAGATAAACAAGCACTGTCAGAAAACAAATTTTGCAATAAAAATTTGATTTTTAATTTTTAAACTAATATTGCAGAGCATGTAAAGTGATGGATTTTAGATAAATTTTAAAAATACGTTAAGTATAGAATAGGAAAAATTACGATTATTATGGCAAAAAATTTATTGATAGTTGAGTCACCTGCGAAAGCGAAAACGATTGAAAAAATTCTGGGAAGCGATTTCGAGGTAAAGAGTTGTTACGGTCATATCCGCGATCTTGAAAAAGACGATATGGGAATTGATATTGCCAACAATTTCGCGCCACGGTATAAAGTGCCCGATGATAAAGCTAAGGTGGTAAAGGATTTGAAGCAATTGGCAAAGAAAGCTGAAACTGTTTGGCTTGCATCGGATGAGGACCGTGAAGGAGAAAGTATAAGCTGGCATCTTGCAGAAGTGCTTGGGCTTGATGTGAAAACTACTAAGAGAATCGTATTTCATGAGATAACGAAACCGGCTATTACCGCTGCGGTCCAAAATCCCAGGTTGATTGATATGAACCTGGTCAATTCGCAACAGGCCCGGAGAGTTTTAGATAGATTGGTAGGATTTGAACTTTCACCGGTATTATGGAGAAAAATAGGTATGCAGGGCGGATTAAGTGCGGGTAGAGTGCAAAGTGTGGCTGTTAAATTAATTGCTGAAAGAGAAAGAGAGATCAATCAGTTTCTATCTACCAGTAGTTTTAAAATAGAAGCATTATTGGCCGCTACCGATCCTTCCGGCAAACGTATTTCTTTTAAAGCAGAAGATGGCGCTACGAGAACCATTGAGGATGCAGAAAAGTTTTTGGAACGATGTAAAAATGCAACCTATTCAGTAAAAGATATTATCGTAAAGCCGGGCAGACGTACTTCTGCCGCTCCTTTCACCACTTCTACATTGCAGCAGGAAGCCAGTCGAAAATTAGGTTATGGTGTAAGTAAAACTATGTTGCTTGCCCAAAAATTATATGAAAGTGGAAAGATCACTTACATGCGTACGGATAGTGTGAATTTGAGTGAAACGGCTAAAGGACAAATAGAAGCAGAGATTAGAAAAAATTACGGGGAAAAATATTTACAGCTCCGCAATTATAAAAATAAAAATGAAAGCGCGCAGGAAGCTCATGAAGCTATCCGGCCAACAGATATGGGCGAAAGTAAAATTGACGATCCGGAAACCTCACGCATTTATGAGCTTGTCTGGAAGCGGACTATTGCCAGCCAGATGAGCGATGCCATTCTTGAAAAGACTATCGCTAAAATAAAAATAAGCACCGTTGAAGATGAGCTTACCGCTTCCGGGGAAGTGTTGAAATTTGATGGTTTTTTAAAAATTTATAATGAAGGAAATGATGATGATGAAAATGAGAACTCCTTATTTGGAAGTGAAAGCAGGTTGCCTCCACTGTCGATAAGCCAACAATTGGATTTTGAAGAAATGACCGCTACTGAAAGGTTTACAAGGCATGCGGCAAGATATACAGAAGCGGCCCTGGTAAAAAAATTAGAAGAGCTTGGGATCGGCAGGCCGAGCACTTATGCGCCTACCATCAGTACCATTATAAAAAGAAATTATGTAGAGAAAAGAGATAAAGAAGGAGTGAGGCGGGATATCCGGATTGTAAAACTTACAAAGAATAACACAATAGAAAAAATAACCACCCATGAAATTACAGGAGCGGAAAAAGCAAAATTATTTCCTACCGATCTTGGACTGGTGGTTACCGATTTTTTAAATCAGCATTTTGATAAGGTGATGGATTATTCATTCACGGCCAATATCGAGGAAGAGTTTGATAAAATAGCGGAGGGTAAAGAAAAATGGAGCAGCATGGTTGCTGATTTTTATAAGCCATTTCATGAATCAGTAGAGCATACTTTGGAAAATGCGGAACGCGCAAAAGGTGAACGTGAATTGGGTACAGATCCTGTGAGTGGTAAACCGGTATTTGCCCGCATGGGGAGGTATGGGGCCATGGTGCAAATTGGAATTCAGAGTGATGAAGAAAAACCTCGTTTTGCAAAATTAAAAGCTACACAAAGTATTGAAACTATTACCTTAGAAGATGCATTGGAACTTTTTAAACTGCCACTTACTTTAGGTGAATATCAAGGCCAGGAAGTTGCAGTAAATATTGGAAGATTTGGCCCTTATATAAAATTTGGAGAACAATTTATTTCCATTCCAAAAGGAGAAGAACCAACCGAAGTAGATTTGCAAAGAGCCATAGAAATTATTTCTGCCAAACATGTGGAAGATGCGCCAATAGGATATTATAACGAGAAACCGATCACGAAAGGTAAAGGGCGTTTTGGTCCTTTTATCAAATGGAATGATTTGTTTATCAATATTCCAAGAGCTTATGATTTTGATCATCTCACACAAAAAGATTGTAACGAATTAATAGAAAAAAAGATTGAAAAAGAAGCGAACCGCTTCATAAAACAATGGCCGGCAGAAAAGATCTCCATTGAAAATGGCCGTTGGGGCCCGTTTATTCGTGTAGGTAAAAAAATGCTTAAACTAACCGGAAAACCGGGCGGTGGAAAATATACTCCTGAAGAATTAGCCGATATAGATCTGGATGAAGTAAAAAAAATGGTTCTGAAACAGGATCCAAAAGCATTTGATAAAAAGGGCGCTGCCAGGAAAAGCGCGACAAAAAAAGC
>DATCMY010000105.1:0-14894 GCA_036565505.1 Hanamia sp. | reverse complement strand
GACAGATAATGTACAGTTCTTACCAATTGAGATACGTAACTCATTTCATTATCATACCAGGCTACTGTTTTTACTAATTGGTTTTCACCTACTGTTAATACTTTTGTTTGAGTGGAATCAAATAATGAACCGAAGTGCATGCCTACAATATCTGAGCTAACAATCTCGTCTTCATTATAACCAAAACTCTCATCAGCAGCAGCTTTCATAGCAGCATTTACTTCTTCTATGGTAACTTTTTTATTTAAAATGCAGGTTAGATCAGTTAGTGATCCTGTAATTACAGGAACTCTCTGCGCAACGCCATCCAATTTGCCATTAATTTCAGGTAATACTAATCCTATAGCTTTTGCAGCGCCTGTGCTGTTAGGGACAATATTGGCGGCAGCAGCCCTGGCTCTGCGCAAATCTGCTTTGGGATGGGGTGCATCAAGCGTATTTTGATCGTTAGTATAAGCATGAATGGTAGTCATAAAACCGGATGCAATACCAAAAGAATCATTCAACACTTTTGCCATTGGCGCAAGGCAGTTGGTAGTGCAGGATGCACATGAAATAATTGTTTCACTTCCATCAAGAATTTTATGATTTACATTAAAAACAATTGTTTTAACACCACCGGTGGCCGGTGCTGAAATTACTACCCTTTTTGCTCCGGCAGTTATATGTGCCTGCGCTTTATCTTTATCGGTAAAAAAACCGGTGCTTTCAATAACTACATCCACATCATGCGAACCCCAAGGAATTTGCGCAGGATCTCTTTGAGCATAAATTTTTATTTCTTCTCCGTTTACTATTATTGAGTTGTCTGTGTTTTTTACTTCACCATCAAATCTTCCCTGTGCGCTATCGTATTTTAATAAATGAGCCAATTGTTTTGGACTCGTTAAATCATTAATAGCCACTACATCTATACCTTCCATATTATAAATCTGTCTGAATACTAAACGGCCAATTCTGCCAAAACCATTAATAGCAACTTTTACTGTGCTCATAATTAATATATTTTTTGTTTTAAATTAAGGTTGCAAATTTAAGCTTTTGTAAAATAAACTTGATTAATAAAGTAAAATTCCTGTTTTAAATAATTTTTAAGTCAAAAAAGTATTGATTTCAGGTATTTTTCCCACTTACATATTTATTATTTTTTAAGTAAAACCGGTAAGGTAATAAGCTGTCCTTACCCGCACTTTCTACACCAATTCTTTTACTAATACCGATTGCATCTTCAGGAATTATTTGATTATCATCCAGTAAATAAATTTCTTTATCCAAAAGAGGTAAACCTGAATGATGTTTGAAAATTCCCAGTGCTTTTCCTACGTTTCCGGGACCGCGGGTAAGTTTTTTATCCAATGTTTTTTTACCGGTTCTTTGAAGCATAATATTAATTCCTTGCAATGGTTCTACTGCTCTTATTAATATGGCATCCGGTATTTCTTTATCGTTGGTTACAATATTAAACATCTGGTGCATGCCGTAACAAATATATACGTAAGCTATTCCGGGAGAGGAATACATGTGTTCGTTGCGCGGGGTTCTCCTTCCGCCAAATGAGTGTGAGGCTTTATCGGTAATGCCTACATAAGCTTCTGTTTCTACAATTCTTCCGGAAGTGATGCAACCATCAAAATTGGTAATAATTATTTTCCCCAATAATTCTTTGGCAATTTTTACCACATCTTTCCGGCTATAAAATGATAAAGGAACTTTCTTCATAATCAAATTAACAAAACATCTTTTAAAGGATTTAAAGACAAAGTAAATTATATTTGTTTGATAGCACATTTTACAATCCAATAATCATAAACTATTGCTCGAAGAAATCATCATCGCTATCTCAGCATATTTTAAAGCACACAGGTTTATTGTTAAGAATAAATTGTGGAAATGGATTTTAATTCCCGGAATTATTTATGCCATCCTTTTTGCAGTGGGCATTTATTTTTTCTGGCAATCTTCAGCATATATAATTGAATATCTGCTTTCAAAAATTGGATTAAAAAGCTGGTTACAAAAAGAGAATGCAGGATGGCTTAATTTCATTTTTATTTTTGGACAAATAGTACTCCAACTTATAATGATATTGTTTTATTTCTCATGGTTCAAATATTTGTTTTTAATTATCGGCGCACCGTTATTTGCTTATTTAAGTGAAAAAACAGAAGCAATTATTTTAAATGAAGAATATCCTTTTTCTCTAAAAAAATTTATAAACGATGTAATAAGAGGAATACGCATTGCCTTAAGAAATACACTCTGGCAAACGGTTTACACGGTTTCCGTTTTATTTTTGGCATTGATTCCTGTTCTTGGATGGATAACTCCTTTACTGGCTTTATTTATTGAATGTTTTTATTTTGGATTTTCTATGCTCGATTATACCAGTGAACGAAAAGGGCTTTCCTCTTCCCAAAGTATTGATTTTATCAATCGCCATAAAGGGCTGGCAATTGGAAACGGAATGGTGTTTTATTTAATGCATATTTTGCCAGTAATTGGATGGATTCTTGCACCAAGTTATGCGGTTATTGCGGCTACTTTAAGTTTGCAGCACCCCGAAAAAATTGCGGCATAAAAATTTTTCTCACTAATAATATTTTATAATGGTTTATTTAATTCCTTCATTTTTATCGGAAGATGCAGTTGAAACAATTCCTCCTTATGTGTTAACTGCTGTTAAAAATTGCCGGGTAATTTTTGCTGAAAACGAAAGGACTGCAAGGCGTTTTTTAAAATCGATGGATAAAGAAATTGTGATTGATGATTTTGAATGGCATACAATTCATAAAGCCGAACAGGAACAAATAAACGTGTTCAGACAAAAAATTAAAGAAGGGAAAAACATTGCAATCATTAGTGAAGCCGGATGTCCGGGCATTGCTGACCCTGGGCAGATATTGGTTTATGAAGCACAAAAATTGAATGTTGAGATAAAACCATTAGTCGGCCCAAGTTCTATTTTATTGGCATTAATGGCCAGCGGCTTTAATGGGCAACAATTTTCTTTCTTAGGGTATTTGCCTATTGATAATATGGAAAGAATTGGGAAAATAAAACAAATAGAAGAAGAATCTGCAAAAAGAAAATGCACTCAGATTTTTATTGAAACGCCTTTCCGGAATAATAAAATGATAGAAACTATTTTACAAAACTGTAAACCTTCTACTCAACTTTGTATAGCCGCTGAACTTACTTCTACTAATGAATGGATAAAAACAAAAACCATCGCTGATTGGAAAAATGAGAAAATTGATTTGCACAAGAAACCGGTTATTTATTTGTTGATGGCTAAATAAAACACTACTTTTTAGGTAAACAGCTCCGGACCCTTCATATTTTTATAAGGAACTTTCCCAAGGTGTGTATACGCTTTGGCGGTGACTTCTCTTCCGCGTGGAGTGCGCATGATGAAACCTTCCTGTATTAAAAACGGTTCATAAACTTCTTCCAAAGTTCCGGTTTCTTCGCCAACTGCTGTTGCAATGGTAGTAATGCCAACAGGCCCTCCTTTAAATTTGTCAATAATTACACTTAAAATCCTGTTGTCCATTTCATCCAAACCATACTCATCTACATTCAATGCTTTTAATGCATGCTGCGTAATTTTTAAATCAATCACACCATTTGAAAGAACTTGTGCAAAATCGCGTACTCTTCTTAGTAAACCATTGGCAATTCTTGGTGTGCCACGACTTCTGCCGGCAATTTCTTTTGCAGCATCAGAAGTTATCTTTGTATTAAGAATTGAAGAAGATCGTAAAATTATTTTTTGTAAGGTTGCTGCATCATAATATTCCAATCTTGATTTTATGCCAAATCTTGAGAGAAGCGGCGAAGTAAGTAAACCGCTGCGGGTGGTAGCGCCAATTAATGTAAATGGGTTCAAATTGATTTGAACACTTCTTGCATTTGGCCCGGAATCAATCATAATATCAATTCGGTAATCTTCCATGGCCGCATATAAATATTCTTCCACCACATTACTTAAACGGTGAATTTCATCTATAAATAAAACATCGTTAGGCTCCAGATTAGTGAGTAGCCCTGCAAGATCGCCGGGTTTTTCAATTACCGGCCCGCTGGTTTCTTTAATATTTACGCCCAATTCATTGGCAACTATCCGGCTCAAAGTAGTTTTTCCAAGTCCTGGCGGGCCATGAAAAAGAATATGGTCAAGGGCTTCCTCGCGTTGGCGTGCTGCTTTGATAAATATTCGTAAATTTTCTATTATCTGTCCCTGTCCGCTGAATTCTTCAATAACCGACGGGCGAATATTATTTTCAAATTCCTTATCAGCGGGAGTTAAAATTTCTTTTTCTTTATTCAAATTTTGATTCGTCATTGGTTTTCTTTCAGCATTGTAAAACTAAAGTTTTTAATGGGGACTATAAAATTTGGTTCGCACATAAAATTCAAAATATTTTTATTCGTATATTTCATAAAAATTCCCTTTTTATAAGCTCAAACACCTTTTAAAAGCGGATTTCACCTTTAATCAAATGTCATTGAAAATGCAGGCCATTTCCAATTAAATTTGTAATATGCTTAAAACCACTAAACGTTATTGGATATGCCAGGTATTTGGCTGGGGCGGTTGGACATTACTTAATCTTTCTTTTTTTTATTTTTTTCTGCAGGATACTTATTGGAAAGCGGGTGAAAGAAGAAACCTTCTTTTTGCCATACTTTTTATACAGTTTTTCTGGTACATAGCAGCTACACATTTGTTAAGGATTTTTCTGAAAAAAACAGGTTGGATAAAATTCTCAATTAATAAAGTAATTGGTTTATTTATCATCAGTGTAATGCTGACCGGTTTATTGAGTTATTATGGAGCCAAATCTACTGCCCTGGCAACAGGCAGCTCTTTGGTGCAATATGAAAAGAAGGAAAATCTTAAACAAGCGGTTTCAAAAGAAAAGTCACTTGGTGTGGCCGGCACTCAATATTATTTGGCAGAAAAAAATAATCCAAAAGATTCTCTGAATTATAAAGCGGCAGAGAGTATAAAACAGAGTACCGGCTGGTACCGGGGTAAGAATGGAACCTGGAAATATGAAGACAAGAATCATACAGGAAGGTTTTGGTGGGATATTATTTTCACTTTTATATTAATCGCTTTATGGTTATTGCTTTATATGGTTTGGCATTATCTTGAAAGAAACCGTAAAGATATAGTGGACAGGCTTAACCTGGAAAAGACCGTAAAAGACCTGGAATTAAAAACCATTAAGTCACACATTAACCCGCATTTTATTTTTAATTCATTAAACAGTATCAGGGCATTGGTTGAAGAAAATCCTAAGCGCGCAAGAACTGCCATTACAGAACTTTCCAACATTTTGCGAAGCAGTCTGCAGGTAGAGAAAATGGAAACGGTTCCATTGCAAAAAGAACTTGATATTGTAAAGGATTATTTAGCGCTTGAACAAATGCGTTTTGAAGAAAGATTGAAAGTGGAAATGGATATAGATGAAGATACGCTTGGACAACCTGTGCCGCCAATGATGTTGCAAACGTTGGTTGAAAATGCCATAAAGCATGGTATCAGTAAAAGAATAAATGGTGGCGTTATAAAAATAATTTCAAGATTTACAGATAATAATTTTGAATTGATTGTTCAAAATACCGGTAATCTTGATGGGCAATCAAATGAAGGTTTTGGTTTTAAAAGTACCCGTGACCGCTTGAAATTTTTATTCAATGGTAAGGCGTATTTTAAAGTAGAAGAAATCGAAAAAACTAAAGTACAATCGAAGATTACAATGCCAGTGGAGTATTAATATTTTAATAAAAAAGCAGGTATTAATTAAATTAGTTATAATAATTATTATTCCGCTTATAAAAACTACAATTATGCTTAAAGTAATTCTTATAGATGATGAACGCCTTGCCAGGAGCGAGCTTAAGAGGTTGTTGCAGGAATTTCCTGATGTAGAAATAATTGGAGAAGCAGCCAATGCAAACGAAGGGTTGGAAAAAATTGAAAGCCTGAATCCTGACCTGATTTTTTTGGATATTCAAATGCCTGGGAAAACAGGATTTGATATGCTGGCCCAATTGGAAAAAGCTCCGCATGTAATTTTTGTTACTGCTTATGATGAATTTGCTTTGAAGGCATTTGATGTAAATGCGCTTGACTACCTTATGAAACCGGTAGAGCCGAAACGCCTTGCAGAGGCGCTTTTAAAGGTGCGCCAGAAGGATGAAGAAGAATTACTTTCCTATAGCAATCGTGGATTGCTTAGTGAGCACGATCAGGTTTTTGTAAAAGATGGGGAACGTTGTTGGTTTGTAAAACTATCAGATGTACGGTTATTTGAAAGTGTTGGTAATTATGCAAAAGTGTTTTTTGGCACCAATAAGCCACTCATCCTAAAATCGCTCAATGCTTTGGAAGAAAGACTAGATGAAAAAGTTTTTTTCAGGGCAAACAGAAAACATATTATCAACCTTAGGATGATTGAAAAGATAGAACCTTATTTTAATGGAGGGCTTTTATTGGATTTAATTGGTGGCGAAAAAATAGAAGTTAGCCGAAGGCAAGCCGTTAAATTTAAAGAAATGATGAGCCTTTAAGATATTTGTTTTTGCCTTTCATAGTGATTAATGATTACCAAAATCAACACGGCTATAAATTTAAGGATCTTTCGAATATTGATGAAAAGAATGAATTCTCAAAATAAAATCGCTAACTGAAATTCTTTTCATATAATTTATTCAATTAAAAAATCATTTTTTTTCATATCAAGTTGACTTTGAATAAAAATTACAATAATTGTCACAATTACATTTATTTTGCACTAAATTTATATTCAGGTTTTGTTCTTAGCAAAATTAAGTATCAGTTTTGAAGAATAAATTTTCTGAATTCTATAACTTTAGCGATTTGTAATATGAGATTACTAATTCAAATGATTTGCAGCATTGGCACTATCATTTTGTTGTTTTTATTTCTTTTTTATCCTGAAGTTTATTAGTATTTTCTTGCTTGAAGGTTAAGTTCATTGACTGTAGCTTATATCTAAAGGACTATAGAAATTAATGAAGAAGATTTTGGTAAATGATTTAGTGACTGAATAAGTGCGGTTGAATTTTTGAATATACTGATACGATTATAATTATTATTGTATGCCTTAAAGTTGATAAAGATTTTTGATAAGTTTTCAAAATATAAAAATTGAAGGATACCTAAATTAATTCTTGATATAAATATATAAATATGAGACGATATTCTCAACAGAAGCGATTTCTTTTAGCAGTCGATTGTATCATTTTTGGTTTTGATGGTCAGGAATTAAAACTGATGGTAATTAAAAGAGGATTTGAGCCTTGCAAAGGAAAATGGAGCTTGGTGGGTGGGTTTGTGGATGAAAACGAAAGTGGCGAAGGAGCCGCAGCAAGAATTCTAAAAGAACTAACTGGTCTGGATGGATTGTACATGGAACAGTTGCACACTTTTTCAGAAGTTGATCGTGATACAGTGGAGCGTACTATTTCCATAGCTTATTTTGCATTGATTGATATTCAGAAATATAAAAAGCAAATTAATGAAGACTATCACCCGGCCTGGGTTTCAATCAATGAATTGCCTAACCTGATTTTTGATCATACAAAAATAGTAGAGTTAGCCAAAGAAAATTTAAGGTATAAGGCAGCACTGCACCCATTATTATTTGAATTGCTACCTGCTAAATTTACAATGCCGCAATTACAAAATTTATACCAGTGTGTGTATAATACGGTGTTTGATAAAGGAAATTTCAACCGTAAGTTATTATCTACTAAGTTGTTATTGAAACTAAAAGATAAAGACAAATTAAATTCAAAAAAAGGTGCATTTTATTATAAGGTAGATAAAAAAAAATACAGTGCAGGATTTAATGCATTTTTAAATTTTGTACCACAGTCATCACGTTATTAAGTGGGGAAAAAAAACTGAAAAAAAAATAAAAAAATAAATGTTTTTTTGACAATTATAAAATAATTTATTTACCTTGGCTTTGATTTAACGATTTCTTGATTTTGTTTTTATTCATGTAAAAACATTTTTTTTAAGTTTTTTTATAATTGTTTAAATGACAATTTAAAAAAATTAAATTCTCTTATTGGGTTTAATTAATAATGCTTTTTGCTTGATTTAAATATCATGTAGAAATATTTTTTTAAATTTTTTTATAATTGTTTTGTTGACAATTATAAAATTAAATTCAGAATTATGATTGCAATAAAATATAACCATGTACTGCCCGACTGGCCTGGTACTTAGCCGGATGCTTAATAATATTTATAATTATTTATTTAATAAGAAGTTCATTCTAAACTGTTCTAATAATTTAAAATTTCTCAATTCACTCCAAAACAAAAGTATATGAAAAAACAATTGCATAAGGTGCTGCTGCATGCATCATGCATTTTAGTAATGGCGTTATTACTGCTGTTACCAGGCCACGTTAAGGCCCAAATGAATAAGTTCTCAGGAACTGTTACTGGTAAATCCAATGAACCAATAGCAGGTGCTACCATTGTGGTAAAGCATACCAAAAAAGCTGCTGTAACTGATGAAAATGGAAAATTTAGCATTGAGGCTACCCCCGGGCAAACTTTGGTTATTTCTACAGTAGGTTATGAAACCAAAGAAATAAAAGTTGGACAGCAAACAATTGTTGGAGTTGCGCTTACACCGGTTTATTCCACCTTAGATGACTTGGTAGTGGTGGCTTATGGATCCGTAAAGAAAAAAGACATGACAGGATCTGTATCTATTGTGAATGTTGACAATGCTAAAAAAACAGCTTCCTATGATGTTGCAAAATTATTGCAGGGTCAAGCTGCAGGTGTTACTGTGCAAGGCTCAGGAGAACCGGGTGGTTTTGTTCAAATAAAAATCAGGGGGATTAGTACTTTCGGAAATAACAGCCCCCTATTTGTAATAGATGGTGTACCAGTAGATGCACCTTTCGATTTTTCTCCGGGAGATATTGAAAGTATCCAGGTATTAAAAGATGCGTCTTCCGCAGCTTTATATGGTTCACGAGCTGCACAGGGTGTGGTTATTATTACCACTAAAAAAGGGAAACCAGGCCAGGTGAAAGTAAATTACAACGGCTATTATGGCCATCAGGATATTGCTCAAAGAATGTCACTGACTGACAGAGTGGGATATCAAAAAATTACCAGTGCTGCTGAGGTAAATGCAGGATTAGGGATAGCTCCGGGTAATGATCCTACCAATCCCTCTTTTATATCTAATGTAAATACCAATTGGCAGAATGAATTATACAAAACCGGAATTATACAGGATCATAATATCAGTCTTTCAGGTGGATCTGAGGCAGCAAATTTTAATATAGGATTTGGGTACTTTAACCAGACAGGTACCTTAAAAGGACCTCAAAAATACGACCGCTATTCATTTAACAGTAATTTCCAGGGGAAAAAAGGGCGCTTTACTTATGGTGCAAAAGTTGCCTACAGCCAATCAGGCAAACAAAATTTTGGTACTACTTACGGACATGCGATTTTTGGGGGAGGCCTTACAAGTATGCTTACCGCTATTCCTACAATGCCTGTGTATGATTCCAATCGTTTAGGTGGCTATGGGGGTTCAGATAATGTAAAACAAAGGGCGATTACTTTAAATGTAATTGGTCTTGGGAATTTAATTACCGATTATAATAACAGGAACCGTTTTTTAGGAAATGTGTGGGGTGAATATGAAATTATTAAAAACCTGAAGTATAAATTAAATGTTAGCTATGATAGAACTGATTTTAAAAACTTTCATTATGAACCAAAGTTTGATCTGGGCTTCTATTATTTAAATACTACTTATTATATGAACCAGGGTACTGGCATTGACAAAACAGGCCAGGTTGAAAATACATTGAATTATAAATTAGAATTGGGTAAACATAGAATAGATTTTCTTGCAGGTACATCTTATCTGGAAAGGAATTTTGAAAATTTTACCGGCACAGCACAGGGTACTCAGGATCTGCAATTTCTTACTTTTAGTTCAATCACCAGCCCAACAGATAAATCTGTATACAGTAGCTTATCTACTAATACATTATTTTCTTATTTAGGCCGGGTTAATTACAATTACGACGATCGTTATTTATTGACAGGAAATTTTAGAAGAGATGGTTCATCACGTTTTGGACCGGCTCATAAATTCGGTAATTTTGCTTCAGTAGCAGCAGCATGGAATATTAGTAGCGAAAAATTTATACATCTTCCCAGCCAAATCTCTTCTTTAAAACTAAGAGGTGGATTCGGAGAAGTAGGTAACCAAAATTTTGGCGACTATTTATTTCAATCTTATATCAATCCTAATGCTAGTTATGTGTTTGGTAATACTTTGGCAACCGGAGCTACAACTGTTTCGCAGGTAGATCCTGCTATTAAATGGGAAGCTACCTCTACTTTGAATGTGGCTGCAGATTTGGGATTGTTCAACAATAGTTTATTATTTACTGCGGAGTATTATCAGAGAAAATCAACTGATCTTCTGGCAAATATCCCTCTTCCATTATCTGTTGGTTCAGTACCTTCCTCTATATTTACCAATGCCGCATCTACCCAAAACACCGGTTTGGAATTTACCGTTTCTTATAATAAGCGTGATGGCGATTTTAAATATAATATTAGCGCCAATCTTACTACGCTTAAGAATAAAGTATTGAAATTGGGAGGAGCAAATAATCCAATTTATGGCGCCGGAAGTAAAACAGAAGTGGGTCGTTCTGTAGGCGAATTATACGGCTTTATTACTGAAGGACTTTTTAATACAGCTGCAGATGTTGCCGGTCATGCAACACAAACAGGCGCTGCGCCCGGGGATGTTAAATTTAAAGATGTAAATGGAATCGGCGCCGATGGTAAATTAACCGGCAAGCCTGATGGTAAAATAACGGATGATGACAGGGTTTATTTAGGTAACACCATTCCTAAATATAGTTATGGGTTCAATTTCGATTGTTCTTATAAAAATTTTGACGCATCTCTTTTCTTTCAAGGTAACGCAGGTAATAAAGTATTTAATGGAGTTTACCACGATCTGATGATAGAGCAATATTCCAACCATTCTACAGATGCATTAAATTACTGGACCCCAACACATACTAATACCAATATTCCAAGACCAATAATTTATGATCCCAATGGAAATGGACGTTTCTCTGATCGTTTTGTAGAAGACGGCTCTTATATAAAATTGCAAAGTGCACAAATAGGGTATACGCTGCCTTCAACTGTTTTTGGAAAAACAAAAGTGTTTAGTAGTTTCCGTGCTTATATTTCCGGACAAAATTTAATTACATTTTCCAAATATCGTGGATACGATCCTGATTTTATCAGCGATGGATTATTCAGCAGGGGATATGATTATGGATCTTTCCCTAATCCCCGCACAATTCTTCTTGGATTACAAATTGGATTTTAATTATTAAAAATTTTAAAGATTTTGTTATGAAATTATATAACTCACTCATAGGTATTTTTACAGCAACAGCTGTATTATTTACAACTGGATGTAATAAAAAACTGGATCAGGCAAATCCAAATTCTCAGACTTCTACTACTTTCTGGAAAAATGGCGATGATGCACTTAAGGGTGTAAATGCAGCTTATGGCAGCTTATTAATTGATGGCACTTACATGCGTTTTACGCCTGCCTTATTAGACGTACGCGGCGATGATATTAGAAGCAACAGTCCATGGACGGCATTTGCTAACATTGGCAGATTTGCACTCGGCACTGCTGATGGAGCCGGTTATGGTTGGGCATTTGGCGCTTATTATGAAGGGGTTGCCCGTGCCAACCAGGTGCTTGATAATGTGCCAAATATTAAAATGGATGCGGCCCTGCAAAACAGGATCTTAGGGGAAGCTTATTTTTTAAGAGGATTGTATTTTTTCCACTTGGTTAATTTTTTCGGAAAAGTTGCTTTGCCATTACATGCACCAAAAGCAAATTCGGATTTTTATGTACCACAATCTACAGAACAGGAAGGTTGGGCACAGGTAATTGCCGATTTTACAAAAGCCGCTAGCATGCTTCCGGTTTCTTATACAGGAGACGATATAGGAAGGGCGACAAAAGGTGCCGCTTTAGGTTATTGGGGCAAGGCTTTGTTGTTTAATAAAAAATTTGCAGAAGCAGCAGTAGAATTTAAAGCAGTTATTGATTTGGGTGTGTATGGTCTGATGGACAATTACAAAGACAACTTTACTGAAGATTTCGAGAACAATAAAGAATCAGTTTTTGAAGTACAATTTTCAAGGAGTGCAGGTGGACAGGATTTAGGCTGGGGCGGTATTCCTTCATCAGGCTGGGGCAAAACTTCTGCAAGGGCAATTACGTTTGCACCACGCAGTTTTGGCTGGACAGATGTGCAGCCTACGAGGTCTGTCTTTAATGAATTTTTAGTTGAAAAGACAACTACAGGAAATGATGATCCGAGACTTGACGCTACTATTTTCTATAATAAGCCGGGAGCCATGATTTATGGTGTGCCTTTTGCCACTCATTATGCAAGTAACCCTGCCGATTTAAACGATATTTTTTGCAAAAAATATGAAAACGGATATGGTGATAAACCCAATGAGTTTGATTGGAAATCCGGCATCAATGAAAGAATCATGCGTTATTCGGATATACTCTTGATGTATGCAGAGTGTTTAAATGAAACTAACCAAACTGCCGCCGCATATCCTTATATACAAAAAGTACGTGGCCGTGTTGGATTACCCGACCTTGCAACTGTAAAACCAAATATGACACAAGCTGAGATGAGAGATCAATTGGCCCATGAAAGGTTGCTGGAGTTTTGTTTGGAAGGACATCGTTTTGATGATATTCGCCGCTGGGGCTGGCTTTCCAATCCAACTAAATTAGCATTATTGAAATCAAACGATCCTGAGTTTAATACCTATTTACCGGGCAGAGAATATTATCCTATTCCCCAAACAGAAATAGATAATAACCCTGGATATAGTCAAAACGCGAGTTATTGAACTTAAATAAAAAAAGAAACGCAGGAAGATTAACTTCCTGTTTTATTAAATTCATTTGAAAACTATACCATTCTTTAAAACTGCAAGCTAAAATGAAAAACAAAAGAGTGTTAAATTACTTACTGATTTGTTTGATTTTTACTTGCAGCATTTTATTATCATGCAGCAAATCTTCGCCAGGAGTTACCAATAATGGTGGAGGAACTGATTCAATACCTGTTGCTCCACCTGCTGCATTTGATATTAATTCCATACATGATACTTATGATGATGTATCAGCTTTTTCCTATTATCCAAAATGGGGTTCGTATAATGTGCATGATCCTTCCATAAAAAAATTTGGAGATTACTATTATTGTTATAGTACTGATGTTGGTTATGGTATTTCAGTTCCTGCAGGCCTGCAGATAAGAAAATCAAAAGACCTTGTGCAATGGCAATTTGTGGGTTGGGTATTTAACGGATTGCCTGCAAAAGGTTCACAATTTATCACTTCATCAGGCGGTACCCCCTTTCAGTCTTTATGGGCTCCCTATGTCATAAAAGTCAATAATGAGTATCGTTTGTATTATTCACTTTCTTCTTCCTCTCCACGCTTAAGTGTAATTGGTCTTGCTACCTCAATAAAACCGGATGGCCCATGGACTGAAAAAGATATTGTAGTGGTTTCGAAAAATGATAATTCTGTTCAGACAAATGCTATTGACCCTACTGTTATTGTAACACCGGCAGGAGAACAATATCTGTTTTATGGTTCAGCATGGGATGGTATTTATATCTTGAAACTAAATGCCGCAACGGGTCTTGCTGCTACCGGAGGCGACAAAGGTAAACGCATTGCTAATCGGGGCTTTACCAATGGCGTTTATAATGGAAATATTGAAGGCGCTGAAGTAATTTTTAATCCAAATCTTCAAAAATATTTTCTTTTTATTTCTTATGACTGGCTCCAAACAAAATACAATGTACGTGTTTGTAAAGCCAATAATCCTGAAGGACCCTATTATGATTTTGATGGAGTAGATGTAAATACGAGTATAGATCATGGTCCAATGATTCTTGCACCTTATAAATTCGACAATCATAGTGGGTGGCAGGGAACTGCACACTGTACTGTATTTGATGATGGAAATGGGCAATATTATATGGGTCACCAGGGAAGGCCCGCAATAAACAGTTATTTCATGGACCTTCATGTACGTAAAATATTCTGGACACAGGATGGATGGCCTGTTGTTTCACCTGAGCGTTATGCGTGGGAAGATAACAGCACTGTTCCAAAAGATTCAATCATTGGAAATTGGGAGCAAATAAATTTTTCTTATCACATAGTTCCAGGTTATGGTACTGAACAAACAAATCCCGACCTTCAGGCCTCGGTTGCATTAACTATTACAGCAGATGGAAAATTGAATTCAGATGCAGGTAGTTCATGGACCTATAATGCGCCATGGCTGCAGTTTAATTGGAGCAATGGAAATACTGATAAAGTCTTTGTTCAAAAAGGAAGGGATTGGGAGAATAAGAAAAGTACAGTAATTTTTACAGGACTTAGTAATAAAGGAACAGCAACATGGGGTAAAAAGAAATAAGCGAATGGGTTGATTTGAAATAAATATAATTATTGCTTTTCCTTGAAGGTTTTTATTTCAATTTTTTGTTAGATTATAAATCTGGTTCAATTTTTTTTAAATTTATAAAATTTTATTTTTTATGGTAAAATCATTTCTTTCTGTTTGTATTTTTCTTTGGGCCACCATTGCAACGGCTCAAACTTCAATTATCCTTAAAGCAGATTCTGTGGAGCAAATCATCAACAAAAATATTTATGGAAATTTTGCCGAGCACCTTGGCCGTTGTATTTATGATGG